>NZ_BOPD01000013.1:0-196351 GCF_016863575.1 Micromonospora sediminimaris | reverse complement strand
AGGCAGTGTCTCGAAGTCGGGTGCGGCGTGTCGGTGATCGATAGATAGCGAGGTCTCCGGTTGAGGGTTCACCAAGATGAACCTGAATACCGGAGACCTCGTGGCCGCCATAGCGCTGACGAGGCGGCACGACCTGACCGGCGCCCAGAGGGGGGTGTCGGCGTCGCTGCTGCGCGGACGCGGCCGGGTTGATCACCTGGGATGTGACGTAAGGGCATGGACCGGCGGGGTGCCACCTACCTGCCACGGACGACGGAGGTCGTCGCGGCGGATCTCGTCGGCGACGTGTTCATGGGCCTGTACCTGCTAATGCCGGCAACATCTGCCACTTCGGACCGCCGGCCGGGTGCGGGCAGCGGTGGCCGGACGGGGTGGCACGAAGCCTCCCACACTCAGTTTGGTCACATCGATGGTCACAGCTCAAGATCAAATAGCCGCCACTGCCCGATACGTAGCGACAGGGGGTGTGACTTCCCCCGGAGGGTTTTCCCTGTTCAAAGCACCTGTCGGCATCCCGGGGTACCGCGTGACAGAACTGTTGTCGTACTGGCAGTGTGGAGGTCAGGGGTTCGAGTCCCCTCGGCTCCACCCCTTGTTTACGCAGGCGAAATCGGCATTGGTCATCGACCAATGCCGATTCTCGTGTTTTGACCATCGGGGGGATTCGTGGTGGTCGAGGTCTAGCGGAATGGGGAGGACCCTGTCCATGATCTGAGTTCTCACACAAAGATCATCAATGGGCAGGGTCCTCGATGAGTAGCGTAACGGCTGCCGGTGCCGGTGACAGCGAGCTGGGCCGGGTCTTGTTGGATGCGTGGCGGCGGGAGTTGTACGGGGGCGTTCTCGCATCCCGGTCACGGACGTTGTTCTCGCTGGTCGACGAGTTGGCCGCTGGTCAGGGCCGGTGTGGTTGCCCGGCGCATCTGTCGCTGAGCACGGTCACCGGGCACGCTGCGGCGTACCGGGCGTTACGTGACGGCGAGATCGACACCGGTCGGGCGTTACGGGCGGCGTGCGAGATCGCCACGCGGTCCGGTCTGCCGCGGGTGTATGCCGTTGACACCACCGCGTGGCCGCGGCCGAACGCAGCCACCAGCCCGGACCGGCAGCCGCAGTACACCCCCGGCGGGCCCCGCGGCACGGCGCTGATCAAGACGGGGTGGCGGTATCAGCATGTCGTCCGGCTGTCTCTGACCCCGGACTCGTGGGTCGTGCCGGTGCTGGCCGACCGGATCGCCTCCGACGACGATCTGGTGGAGGTCACCGTGGACCACATCACCCGAGTCTGCGCCCAGGACGGCGCCCGCCCGGCCGACCCGTCACTGTTTCTGCTGGACTCCGGTTATCCCGCGGCCCGGATCACCCATCTGCTGCGCGAGCGCGGGATTCCCGCGGACGTGCTGGTCAGGCTGGCGACCTCGCAGACCATGTGGACCCGGCCCGAACACCGGGCCGCTCACCCCCTCGGAGGCCGGCCCCGCCGGCACGGGTTCCGCCTCACTCTGCGCGAGCCCGGCCTGCCCCCGGATGCCGGTGTCAGCGGCCCGGTCGGTATCTACGGCACCGTCACCGTCCGGGCCTGGCATCAGGTCCATCCCAAACTCACCCGCGCCAGCCGGGGCTTCACCGGCCAGGGCACCCTCCCGATCGTCGAGGGCAGCGTGCTACTCGCCCGGGTCCAGCACCTGCGCCCCAGCCGCCGCGCCGGCGACCTCGCTCTCTGGTACTCCGGCCGCCGCCGCGACCTGCTCACCCTGGTCATGACCTACCTGGCCCGCTTCGACATCGAGCACTACTTCCGATATCTCAAGAGCACCGCCCAGGCACCGGACTTCCACCCCCGCCAGCCCGGCACCCTGACCACCTGGCTACGCCTGCACGCCTACGCCTACCTACACCTGTTCTGCGCCCGCACCCACATCACCCACCACCGGCTGCCCTGGGAACCCGCCACCACCACCAGCCCGACCCCCGGCCAGACACGCCGGCAGGTTTCGCCCGCTCTGCGCAACGCCTGGCAACCACCAGGCCACCCGAAACCCGGACACCCCGGACCCGGCCGCCCCGCCGGGAAACGCCGCAAACGCCGAACCCGCTACCCGATCATCCGCAAAAACGCCGTCCACAAGGGCAAATGACAACCCTCACCCACACCACCACGAACACACCCCCACCACACCGCCAAACCACCCTGCCCACAGAACGGTCAAAACACGAGAAATCGGCATTGGTCATCGACCAATGCCGATTCCTGTTCATCGTGCTCACCGGTGTGCTCACACGATCGCCCCACGTTGCTGCTCGATGATGGGGTTGCATCTGATGCTGCGCCGCACAGAGCGAGGTTGCCGGTGACACAGGTCGACCTTGCTGGCACCGGCGGACGGGACGGCGGTTCGCCTGATCGGGTCCGGTCCGAGGGCGATGATGAGGCCGGGAGTTCGGCGGGTGGGTCCCAGGACCGCGGCCACCATCCACCGTCCAGGACCGCCAGGTCGTGGGGGAGTGCGAAGACGAGCCGGGGGTACGGAGGGCGCCGGTGCGGGGATCGTGGTGGCCGGTCGCGTGGTGATGGACAAGGCTTATTCGTCCCGATTCTCGGGGCGGGACGGCAGGAATCTTGTTGCTGCGAGAGCCGCCGTAGCGTCAGGGGCCTGACATGCCGTGGCCGGCACGGTCTCCCGCGCCGGCCACGTCGGTGGTGGTTCGGCTCAGCTGGCGTACGCCTCCAGCTCCCAGAGCGAGTGACCCCACGCGGTACCCCGGGCGGTGCCGTAGATCCGCAGGTAGCGGCCATTCGCACCGAGCGCGGTGTGCTCGTCCACGCCGCCGTCGGCCCCGGTCACCGTCTTCACGTCGACCCAGGTGGTGCCGTCGTTCGAGGTCTGGATGCGGTACGAACTGCTGTACGCCGCCTCCCAGCTCAGCTTGACCCGGCCGATCGGGGTGGGGCTGCCGAGGTCGACCCGGATCCACTGCGGGTCGGAGAACGCCGACGACCAGCGGGTGGTGAGGCTGCCGTCCACCGCCTGGGCGCCGGACATGCCGGCCCCCTCGTCGCTGGACGTCAGCGTCGGTTTGTTCAGCAGCAGGTTGGTGCCCGGCTGCGGCCCGCTGGTGCCGCCGTACACCTCGAACTCGAACAGGGAGTAGCCCCAGCCGGTGCCGCGGGTGGTGCCGGCGAGCCGGACGTACCGGCCGGAGCCGGTCAGGCCGGTGAGGTCGTCAACGCCACCGTCGCCGCCGGTCACGGTGCGGATGGTGGTGAAGTTGACCCCGTCCGGCGAGGTCTGGATCTGGTACCCGCTGCCGTACGCCGCCTCCCAGGTCAGCTTGACCCGGTTGATGTCGTACGTGGCACCGAGGTCCACGTCGATCCACTGCGGGTCGCTGAACTCGCTGGCCCACCGGGTGCCGACCGCACCGTCGAACGCGTTCCCGGCGACGAAGGCGTCCTGCACGCTTGAGGCGCGGGCCGGCTTGCCCCGGGCCAGGTTTGCGCCCGGTTCCGGGTCGGGTCCGGGTCCACCGCCGGGTCCGGTCGAGAGGGTGAACTCGTCGATGTCGAAGTACGGTCCGGTGCCCTTGAAGACCAGGAAGAGGGTGCGGGTACCGGTCGGGGCGGTGATTCCGCCGGTGACCGTGGCGAACGTGGCGTACCCGCCGGTCGGCACCACCGTCGCCTGACCGACGAGCGGTCCGGTGGGCGAGTCGACCCGCAGTTCGAGGGTGCCGCCGCCGCCCGTCGGGGCACCGACCCGGGCGCTGAACGACTGGATGCCGGTCAGGTTGTACGGGTGGAACGAGATCCAGTCGTTGTTGTCGATGTACCCGATCGCCGCGCCGCCGTGCGCGCCGCCCGGGGTGACGACCTGGACGCCGGACGAGTCGCCGAAGTGCTCGGCCTGGCGCACCCGGGGCTGAAGGACGGCTTGGGTGTGCGTGGTGAGCGGTGGCTGACCGGCGCCACCGAGGTCGGTGTACTCGGCGTCGATGATGCCGAAGATGTTCGCCGCGGTGTCGTGCTCACCGTCGACCGAGGTCTGGATGACCCCGGAGCAGCCCTGCACGCTGCTGATCTGGTGGCCGTGCGAGTCGTGGCCGAGCACGTAGTTCACCTTCACCCGGGCGCAGTCGATCGGACCGTCCTGCGCGTCGGTGACCGTGACGCTGAACGGTACGGCGTCGCCGAAGGTGAACGTGGACCCGTGCAACGGCGTGTTCACGGTGACCACCGGGGCGCTGTTGCCGACCGTGATGACGGTGCTCGCGGTACCGACCTTGCCGGTGCTGTCCCGGACGGTCAGGGTCGGGGTGAAGGTGCCGTGGGTGGTGTAGGTGAACGTCGGGTTCGCCGTGGTCGAGTCGGTGGTGCCGTTGTTGTCGAAGTCCCAGGCGTAGGTGAACGGGTCGCCGTCCGGGTCGAGCGTGCCGGTCGACGAGAACTGCACGGTCAGCGGTGCGACGCCGCTGGTCGGGGTGGCCGAGACGACCGCCCGTGGGGCTCTGCCCTCGCGGGCGTACTCGATCCGGTAGAGGGCCGAGTTGGCGTCGCCGTTGAACCAGCCCGTGCCGTAGTCGAGCACGTAGAGCGCGCCGTCCGGGCCGAACTCCATGTCCATGACCTGGGTGCCGGTCCACGGGAACGGGTTGATCTTCAGCGGCTGGCCGGCCGAGTCGAGCTTGATGTTCTTGATCCAGCGGCGGCCGAATTCGCCGGCGAAGTACGTCCCGTCGTAGTACTCCGGGAACGCCACGTCGGAGGTGTTGTCCGGGTCGAACCGGTACACCGGGCCGCCCATCGGGGACAGGCCGCCACCTGTGAACTCCGGCGGGGAGCCGGAGCCGCCGTACGGCAGCCAGGCCGGGATGGCCGGCGGCAGCTGGGTGAGACCGGTGTTGTTGGGCGAGTTGTTCACCGGCCCGTTGGCGCAGTCGAACTTCGGGCCGGACGGGCCGGACGGGAAGGTGTAGTCGTTGTAGGCGTCGTTGCGGGCAGTGCAGTACGGCCAGCCGTAGAAGCCGGGCCGGTCGATCCGGGCGAACTCCACGTTGCCCGCCGGGCCGCGGTTGGGGTCGGCGGTGCCCGCGTCCGGACCGTAGTCGCCCAGGTAGACGACGCCGGTCTCCTTGTCCACGCTCATCCGGAACGGGTTTCGGAAACCCATCGCGTAGATCTCCGGGCGGGTCCGCGCGGTGCCCGGCGCGAACATGTTCCCGGCCGGGATGGTGTACCCGCCGGCCGCGCTCGGCCTGATCCGCAGCACCTTGCCGCGCAGGTCGTTCGTGTTGCCCGAGGTGCGTTGGGCGTCGAAGGCCGGGGTGCGGCCGGCTCGCTCGTCGATCGGGGTGAAGCCGCTCGACTCGAACGGATTGGTGTCGTCGCCGGTGGACAGGTACAGGTTGCCGGCCGCGTCGAAGTCCATGTCACCACCGACGTGGCAGCACATGCCCCGGCTGGTCGGCACATCCAGGATCAGCGTTTCGCTGGCCAGGTTGATGGTGTTGTCCGCGTTGGCGGTGAACCGGGACAGCCGGTTGACGCCGTCCCACCGGGCGAAGTCCGCCGGCGTACCGGTGGTCGGCGCCCCGCCACCGGGGGTGTCCAGCGGTGGCGCGTAGAACACGTACACCCAGCGGTTGGTGGCGAAGTTCGGGTCGACTTTGATGCCCTGCAGGCCCTCCTCGTCGCCGGTGTAGACCGGCAGCGTGGCGGCGACCTTTGTGTTGCCGGCCGCGTCGGTGTGCCGAATCACGCCGTTACGGGAGGTGTGGAACACGCCCCGGTCCGGCAGCACGGTGAGGCTCATCGGCTCGCCCGTCTCAGCCGCGCCCTTCGCCAGCTCGACCTGCTGGAAGTTGCTGGTCACGGTGCCGCCACAGTCGGCCTCGGCCGCGCCGGCCACGCTCATGATGCCGCCGAGCAGGTGGGTACGGAAGTTCGGCTCGGTGTACGACTCGTCGGTGTGCCCGAGCCCGGTGTACCAGGCCCGGCCGCCGGAGTAGTTGTGGCACCAGGAGATCGGGTGGTCGTACCCGTTTCCGCCGCCGCTGTAGGTGCTCTCGTCCAGGGTGGCGAGCACGTGCACACTGCCCCGGGGGTTGGTGCGGTAGTTGTACCACTCGTCCAACCGGGTCCAGCGCTGCGGCAGCGCGGCGGTGGACGGGTGCACCTGGTCGGCGACCTTGATGGTCGCGGTCTGGTTGGCCGGATGCGAGGCGAAGTACGCCCCGACCAGTCCGCCGTACCAGGGCCACTCGTACTCGGTGTCGGCGGCGGCGTGTACGCCCACGTACCCGCCGCCGCCCTGGATGTACCGCTCGAACGCTGCCTGCTGGGTGGCGTTGAGCACGTCACCGGTGGTGGACAGCCAGATCACCGCGGCGAAGCGGTCCAGGTTGGCGTCGGTGAACTGGGCCGCGTCCTCGGTGGTCTCGACGGTGAACCCGTTGGCCGCGCCGAGCTGCTGGATGGCGGCGATGCCGGGCACGATGGATCCGTGCCGGAATCCGGCGGTCTTGCTGAAGACCAGCACGGTGAACGGTGCGGCGCTGGCCGCGGGTGGCGCGGCGACGATGCCGCCGGCCACGAGGATCGCGCTCAGTACGGCGCCGAGCCACGATCTCAGAGATCTGCGCACGGTGGTCGTCCTTTCGAGGACGGCGTGCGCCGATCACGCCTGGTGGGGTGAAGGTGGTGGTGCCGCGCATGCTCGCGGCCCGCTCAACGCGCCGTCGCCGGTGCGAGCGTGAGACATGCGCATACATCGTTACGGCCGCATCACGGGCGCGTCAAGCTCTCCAGCCATCTTCGTGAGAGCGTTATCTCGGCAGGTCAGGGCTGACTGACGAATCCCGTCGCAGGGGGCCCGTTCAGGGGAGGGTGAAGTCCAGGCGGGTGACCTGGTCGGCGGTCACGGTCGCGGTCTGCGGCGCGCTGTGCTGCTCGCCGGTGCTGACCACGATCTCGTACCGGCCCGGCGGAAGTCGCCACTCGTAGCGGCCGGCGTCTCCGGTCAGGACGCCGATCTCGGGGATCGCCGGTGCCGGCTCGCCAAGCGGGGTCACCTGCACGGACGCCTGACGCACCGGTTCGCCGGCCGGGGTGGTGACGGTGCCGGTCACGGTGCCGGCCGGGTTGGTGCGACCCGGCGGGGCCGGTGGCCCGTCATCGGAGACCGGGTCGTCTCCGCCGAAGGCCAGCAGGCTCGCCCCGATCAGCAACGGCGCGGCGATCAGGAGTGCGAGCACCCCGAGGCGCTTACGGCTCATGACTGCTTCCTCACTGGCGATGACGGACAGTATCTGGGACGTGCCCGAGGTGGTGACGGTTCCGTGCGGGTGGGTGGCTGCTCGCCGGCCCACCCGCACGGGCACCTCGGGTCAGCTGTTACGCCAGGTGATCAGATTGTTGAAGACGCTCTCCGTGATGCGGGTGCCGTGGTTGTTTGTGGAGTGTGGCGAGGAGCCGTGCAGGCCGTACGCGTGAATCGCCATCACGCACTGCCCGACACAGTACGAACTGCCGGCGGCGCGGGTCTGGTAGACCGGGCTGCCGCTCTGGCAGCCGAACGTGTCGTTCTGGTAGAAGACCTGCCGGGCGTGGGTGACCGTGACGGTCTGCCCGGCGTGTCGCCACTGCTGACCGAAGGTCTTGTCGCACGGGTAGCCGCTGACGGTGGTCGCGGTGCCGGTGAGCGAGGCGCTCTGCCACCACATGCCGAACCAGCCGGTGCTGTTGCCGGCAGCGCAGCTCAGCCGGATGGCGCCGTAGTCGTACGTCTCGTCGCCGCTCTGGGTCCAGCCGGTGACCGAGAGGAGTTGGGTGGCGGTGCACGTGCCGTACGGCGTCGACGCCCCGTTGCGGCCCGGGATGATCTGGAAGTCTCCGCGCGGGTAGAAGTTGTTGCCGCCGCCGCCGTTCTGGCCGCCGCCCGGGTGCACGCAGTGCCCGGCGGTGGCGATGATGCTCGGGCCGTAGAGCCAGCCGGTGCAGCCCCAGGTGCTGCCGTTGGTGGTGCGGACGATCTGCACGATGGCGCTGGACGGGAAGACCGTGGTCGGGTCGACCCGCACCCGGTTGTCGGTGCCGATGACGCTCTGGATGCCGATCGAGTCGCCGTCGGGCGCGGCGGGACGGCCACCGGCATCGAACCGGCTGCCTCCCGGTCCGGCCTTGCCGGTGCCGGCCGATCCGGAGGCGCCGGAACCCCGTACGCCATCGAGGCCGCGCTGCACGGAGGGCAGCGCGACGGCGGCGGGTACGACACCCGAGTCGGCGACCGCGCCGTGCACGTCGGTGCGGGCGGCGGTGGTCGGGGCTTGGGCGGTCGACGCGGCGGTCGCCGGTGCGGCGGCGAGCGCCGACGCCAGGACGGCGGTGATCCCGATCGCGAGGATGCTCCTCGGTCGGGATCTGCTGGGCGGTGTGGACGTCACGAGAGCCCTCCTCATCGAAGCTGGACGCTTCAGATGGCAAGCTATATCGACCAGGTTGATCCACACTCGTGTGTGTCTGTCCGTCGACACCGCTACGTTCGGTTTCGGACAGATCGCGTACCGTGCCGGCGTGGCGTACCGCCGGGCGAGTCAGATCGACTGGCCGGCGACGACCGACAGGAGCCGGAGCTTGTGGTGGCTCTCGCTGCCCGGGACGGCGGTGAAGACCTGCAACAGCTGCGACTGGTCGGGGTCAACGAGGACCTGGCAGTGCAGTTCGAGCAGCCCGACCTCCGGGTGCTGGATGCGCTTGGGTGCGCAGTACGCCCCGCCGACGGGATGTGCGCGCCACAGCTCGGCGAATTCCGGGCTCCGGGCCAGCAGGGCGTGCACGATCTCCCCGGCTCGCGAGTCGCGACCGTCACGGGTGTACGCGCGATGCAGATCAGCGGCGATGGCGCGGCTCTGCGCCGGATGGTCCTGTTCGGGGTGGATGCGTCGGACGTCCGGATCGGTGAACCAGCGGTAGTGCAGGCTGCGCGCCAGGCCGGTGTGCCGGGTGTCGTCGCCGAGCAGTGCACTGGCCAGCCGGGTCTGCGTCAGTGTCTCACCGAGATCGCTCACCACCTGGGCGGCGACATCGCCGAGGCCGTCGAAGACGCGCATCATGCCGGGGTTGACGTGGTCGTTGCGCCGGATCCGCTGCGGTGCCGGATATCCACCGAGCCGGAACAGGTGATCCCGTTCCGCCACGGACAGCCGCAGTCCCCGGGCGATCGAGGCGAGCATCTGCTCCGACGGGCGTGGGCCGCGCTGCTGCTCGATCCGGCTGTAGTAGTCGGCTGACATGTCGCTGAGGGCGGCGACCTCCTCGCGGCGAAGCCCGCCGGTACGCCGCCGGCGGTGCCCACGGGGCAACCCGACGTCCTCGGGCTGTAGTGCCTCGCGTCGGCTCCGCAGGAACTCGGCGAGTCGAGCGCGGTCCATGACGGCTCCTTCTGCTTCCCACCGCCGGTGCGCGGTCTCCAACTGCCCAACAACCGCAGGTCCGGGGCTGTTTCCCAGGCTGGCACGAGCTGGCACGGGGCAGCCAGGTGCCGGTTGTCCGGGGATCGGGGCAGCCGACCGGCGACCTGCCAGCCACGGATCGGCTGTGCCTGGTTGGCCCCGGGTGACCAGCCAAGACTCGGATCCATGACGACCAACACCCACACGCCCACCGGACACTGGATCAACGGCGAGGTGGCCCCTGCCGGATCCGTCCAGACCATCACCGTCAGCAACCCCGCTACCGGGGAGATCGTCGCCGAGGTGCCCGCCGGCACCGCCAAAGACGTGGACCGGGCCGTCGCCGCAGCGCGGGCCGCCTTCCCCGGCTGGTCGGCCACCCCACCCGTCGAGCGCGCCGCCGTGCTGCGACGCATCAGCGCCGGCCTGCGCGAGCGGAGCGAGGAGATCGCCACGGCGATCACCGCCGAGATGGGTTCGCCGCTGAGCATGTCCCGGACCGCCCAGGTCGGCTTCCCGATCGCGGTCGCCGATTCGTTCGCCACGTTGGCCGAGGACTTCGAGTGGACCGAGGAGGTCGGCAACTCGCTGATCGTCCGCGAGCCGATCGGTGTGGTGGGGGCGATCACTCCCTGGAACTTCCCGTTGCAGCAGATCGTGTCGAAGCTGGCACCCGCCCTGATCGCGGGCGACACGGTGGTGTTCAAGCCGTCGGAGGTGGCGCCGCTGACCGCGCGGATCCTCGCCGAGGTGACCACCGAGGCGGGTCTGCCGGCCGGCGTGTTCAACGTGGTCTACGGCACGGGCGACGTCGTCGGTGAGGCGATCTCGGCGCATCCGGACATCGACATGATCTCCTTCACCGGCTCCACCAGGGCCGGGCGGCGCATCTCGGCCGTCGCCGCCGAGACCGTCAAGCGGGTCGCGCTCGAACTCGGTGGCAAGGGTGCTCTCGTGATCCTCGACGACGCCGACCTGCCCCGGGCGGTGGAGACCGGGGTGATGATGACGTTCGCCAACGGCGGCCAGGTCTGCGGCGCGTGGCCACGGATGCTGGTTCCGGCGTCGCGCCAGGACGAGGTCGTGCGCCTGGCGGTGGCCGCCGCGGCCCAGTACCCGGTCGGGGATCCGCGCGACGAGACCACCCGGATCGGCCCGATGGCGTACGAGGCCCACCGGCGCAAGGTCAACAGCTACATCGAGCGCGGTATCGCCGACGGGGCGAAACTCGTGTTCGGTGGTCCCGGCCGGCCCGACGGGCTGGAGCAGGGGGCCTACGTGCGGCCGACCATCTTCGCCGAGGTCGACCCGAACTCCACCGTCGCCCAGGAGGAGATCTTCGGCCCGGTCCTGACCATCATCGGGTACGCCGACGAGGACGAGGCCGTGGAGATCGCCAACGGCACGATGTACGGCCTCACCGCCGGCGTCTTCGGTGAGCCCGGGCACGCGCTCGCCGTCGCCCGTCGACTGCGGGCCGGTCAGGTCGACGTCAACGGCGGCCACTGGAACCCGTACGCCCCGTTCGGTGGCTACAAGCAGTCCGGCAACGGCCGTGAGTTCGGCCGGGCCGGTCTGGAGGAGTTCCTGGAGACCAAGTCCATCCAGCGTTGACCGGGGCCGCCGTGGCCGGGAGGAACGTCGTGTTTCTCCCGGCCACGACAGGGTGACAACGGCGGTTCAGGCGGCGACGGCCTGCTCCGAGTACCTCCACAGGCGCTCCGCCGCCGCCGGGTCGAGGGCGTGCGGGGCGACCCCCGCCTCGGCCTCCTCCGGCACCGGCGCCACCTCGGCCTCCTGGTTGTCCTCGAAGTACCGCCCGGTGACGCCCTCGACGAGCGGTGAGGCGGCCAGCAGGACCGAGGTCGAAGCGCCCTGCTCGGGCGTCTTGTAGTAGTCCAACGGCACCCGGTTGCCGGCCTCGTCGAGCACCCCGAAGGCTCGCATCGTCTCGTCGTCGAGATGCCGCTGGAGGTTGGTCAGGATGTAACCGGGATTGGCGGCGTTGGCGACGATTCCGTCGTCCGCCCAACGGTTGGCGACGCCGACGGCGAACAGCACCGTCGCGGTCTTCGACTGGCCGTACGCCGACCAACGGTCGTACGCGCGCTGCTCGAAGTGCGGATCGGCGAAGTCGAAGGGTGCCCGCAGGTGCGCACCCGAACTGACCAGGACGACACGGGCCGAACCGGCGGCGCGGAGGTTGTCGTGCAGGCCGGTGACGAGCGCGAAGTGCCCGAGGTGGTTGGTGGCGAGTTGCGCCTCCCAGCCCTGAGCGGTCAGCTCACGGTTCGGCACGGCCATGATCCCGGCGTTGGCGATGACGGCATCCACAGGTCCCTGCCAGTCCGCCACGAAGGCGGCGACCGAGGTCAGGTCGGACAGGTCCAGCGGGGCGGCGTGGGCCGAGCCCGAGCGGGCTGACATCTCCTCGACCAGGCCGGCTGCGGCGGCGGGGCGACGGATGGCGATGGTCACCTCCGCCCCGGCGCCGACCAGGGCGCGTACGGTCTCGGTGCCGAGGCCGGAGGCACCGCCGGTGACGATGATCCGGCGGCCGGTGAGGTCGACGCCGTCCAGTACCTCCGCAGCTGTCGTCCGGGGCCCGAACGGGGTGACGACCCGGGAGCGGGTCTTCGTGTTGTCGTCCATGACGGCAACGTTAGGTGCCCCAGGTTGGACGTACTATGGTTTCGCGTCCAGTCATCTTTAGTGTAAGTCCAGGGAGTAGGGGTGGATCCGCTGCACGACGTGCTGACTCTTGTCGGCGCCACCGGCCACCTCTCCGCCAGTATGGAGGCGGGCGGCAGCTGGGCGGTCGAGTTCGAGGCACCTGCGGGGATCAAGTTCAACGCGGTCCGCCGGGGGCGCTGCTGGCTGCGCCTCGACGGGTCCGCCGACTCGCTGCCCCTCGTGGCCGGCGACTGCTACCTGCTGACCCGTTCCCGGCCGTACACCCTCTTCAGTGACCCGGAGGCGGTCCCGGTGCCGGCCGGACCGATCTTCCTGGCGGCGACGGGCGGGGTGGCCCGGGCCGGGACGGGCGACGACTTCGCAGCCGTCGGTGGTGCGTTCCACTTCGGCGAACGGGCCCGTACGCTGCTGCTCGACGCCCTGCCCCCGCTGGTCCACGTGCCCGGGGCGGCCGCTGAGGCCGCCACCCTGCACTGGGCCATCGACCAGGTCGACCGGGAACTACGACAACAGCGGGTCGCCGCCGGCCTCGTCGCCGAGCATCTCGCTCTCGTCATGCTGATCCAGATGCTCCGCCACCATCTCGCCGGTGCCGCCGGATCGGCCACCGGCTGGCTGGCCGGCCTCGGTGACCCGGTGGTCGCCGTGGCGCTGCGGGAGCTGCACCAGCGGCCGGCACACCAGTGGACGGTGGCGGAGCTGGCCCGGGCCGCTTCGGTCTCCCGCTCGACCCTGGCGGCACGGTTCAGGGCGGTGGTCGGCCGAGCCCCGCTGGAGTACCTCACCGACTGGCGGGTGGAACTCGCCGCCGACCGGCTCCGCCGGACCGACGACACCCTGGCCCGCATCGCGCAACTCGTGGGCTACGGCTCCGAGAGCGCCCTCAGCGTCGCCTTCAAGCGCGTCACCGGCCACTCGCCGCGTGCCTACCGCCGCCTCGCTCGGCCCCGCTGACGCCGGGAGTCAGCAGACCCGAGCTGCGGTGGGGACGGCGTCCGGGCCGTCCTGTTCGACGGCGCAGAGGTTGGTGAGGGTGGTCTCGGCGATGTTGTGCAGGCCGTCCTCGGTGAAGAACGCCTGGTGCCCGGTGATGAGCACGTTGGGGAAGGTGGTGAGACGGGCGAAGTCGTCGTCACCGAGGACCCGTTCGGAGCGGTCCTCGAAGAACAGGTCGCTCTCCTCCTCGTACACGTCGAGGCCGAGGTAGCCGATCCGGCCGCTCTTGAGGCCATTGATCACGGCCCGGGTGTCGACCAGCGCGCCCCGACCCGTGTTGATCAACATGACGCCGTCGCGGAGCAGGGCGATGCGTTCGGCGTCGATCAGGTGCTGGGTGTCCGGAGTGAGCGGGCAGTGCAGGGTGACGATGTGGGACTCGGCGAGCAACTGCTCCAGCGGCACGTACTCCACGCCGGCGGCGCGGGCCGCGTCGTTCGGGTACGGGTCGCTGGCCAGCACCCGGCAACCGAAACCCGCCATGATCTGGGCGACGCAGACACCGATCCGCCCGGTGCCGACGATGCCCACCGTACGGCCGTGCAGGTCGAAGCCGAGCAGGCCGGCGAGGGCGAAGTTGTGTTCGCGTACCCGGTTGTAGGCGCGGTGGATCTTGCGGTTCAGGGCGAGGATCAGGCCGGCGGTGTGCTCGGCCACCGCGTGCGGCGAGTACTCCGGCACCCGCACCACGGTCAGGCCCAGTTTGCGGGCGGTGACCACGTCGACGTTGTTGAAACCGGCCGAGCGCAGCGCCACCACCCGGACGCCGACCTCGGCGAGCTGGTCGAGCACCTCGGCGCAGAGGTCGTCGTTGACGAAGGCGCAGACCGCGTCCGACCCCTCGGCGAGGCGGGCGGTCTGTGCGGTGAGCCTCGGCTCCAGGAAGGTCAGCTCATGACCGGCTGCGGCGTTCGCCTCGGTGAGGAACGTCCGGTCGTACGGCTTGGTGCTGAACACTGCCACTCGCATGGGCCACCTCCACCGTCCACGCTAAGGCCGGACACCGGCCCAGGGACAGGGTCCGACGACCCGTCAGGTCAACTGGGCGTCGATCTCGGTGAGCTCCTCGGCGGTCAGGTCGAGGTTCTCCACCGCGGCGATGTTGGCCTCCAGCTGCGGCACGCTGCTGGCACCGATGATGAGGCTGGTCATCCGAGGGTCGCGCAGTGCCCAGGCGAGCGCGAGCTGCGCGAGGGACTGGCCCCGGCGCTGGGCGATGGCGGCCAGCCCCCGGATGGTGGCCAGTCGCTGCTCGTTCACATCGCTCTCGTTCAGGAAGACGCTGGTGCGGACCCGGGAGTCGGCCGGGATGCCGTCGAGGTAGCGGTCGGTGAGCAGACCCTGGGCCAGCGGGCTGTAGGCGATGCAGCCGGCACCGACCCGCTCCAGCGTGTCGAGCAGCCCGTCCTGCTCGGTCCACCGGTTGAACATCGAGTACGCGGGCTGATTGATCAGCAACGGGGTGCCCAGGTCGCGCAGAATCGCCGCGGCCCGCTCGGTCTGCTCCGAGGTGTAGTTGGAGATGCCGACGTAGAGGGCCTTGCCGGAGCGGACGGCGGCGTCGAGGGCCCCCATCGTCTCCTCCAGCGGGGTGTCCGGGTCGTACCGGTGGCTGTAGAAGATGTCGACGTAGTCCAGGCCGAGCCGGCGCAGCGACTGGTCGAGCGAGGAGATCAGATTCTTACGGGAACCCCACTCGCCGTACGGACCGGGCCACATCAGGTAGCCGGCCTTGCTGGAGATGACCAGCTCGTCGCGGTACGGCTTGAGGTCACCGGCGAGCATCCGGCCGAAGTTCTCCTCGGCGGAACCGGGCGGCGGTCCGTAGTTGTTGGCCAGGTCGAAATGGGTGACGCCAAGGTCGAAGGCGCGCCGCACGATGTCGCGCTGGCGCTCGACGGGGCGGTCCGGCCCGAAGTTGTGCCACAGGCCGAGCGAGATCGCGGGCAGCCGGAGCCCGCTGGCTCCGCTGCGTCGGTAGGCCATCTGGTCATAGCGCGTGTCGGCGGCGAGGTAGGTCACGATCATGACCATAGCCCGCGGTCCGGTCGTTGAGTCGAGCTGCGGCCGTGGTGCGCCGCGACGGGTAGCGTCGACCCATGCGTTACGTGCGGCTCGACACCCCGAAGCCCCTGTCCAGGATCGGCCTCGGTACGTGGCAGTTCGGTTCCCGGGAGTGGGGGTACGGCCCGGACTACGAACGGCTGGCGGCGACCATCGTCCGGCGCGCCGTCGAGCTGGGCGTGACTCTCTTCGACACCGCCGAGGTCTACGGCTTCGGTCGCAGCGAACGGCTCCTCGGTGCGGCGCTGGCCGCCGACCGGGACAAGGTCGCTGTCGCCACCAAGATCCTGCCGGTGCTGCCGGTCGCGTCGGTGGTGCAGCAGCGGGCGGTCGCCTCGGCTGCTCGGCTCGGCGTCACCAGCATCGACCTCTACCAGGTGCACCAACCCAACCCCGTGGTCAGCGACCAGCGGACCATGCGCGGGATGCGCGCGTTGCAGGACGTCGGTCTCGTCGCCGAGGTCGGGGTGAGCAACTACAGCCTGCGGCGCTGGCAGGTGGCGGAGACGGCGCTGGGCCGGCGGGTGCTCAGCAACCAGGTCCGCTACAGCATGCTGGACCGCAAACCGGAGGAGGATCTTCTCCGGTACGCCGAGCAGGCCGGCCGGTTGGTCATCGCGTACAGCCCGCTGGCACAGGGCTTTCTCTCCGGGCGGTACGACGCGAACCATCCGCCGGTCGGCGCCATCCGGCGGGCCAACCTGTACTTCCTGCCGGAGAACCTGGAACGCGGCAGCGCGCTGATCGAGACGCTGCGCCAGGTGGCCGCCGCGCACGACGCGACACCGAGCCAGATCGCCCTGGCGTACGTGCTGCGTCACCCGAACGTGGTGGCGATTCCCGGCGCGTCCAGCGTGGAGCAGATGGAGCGGAACGCCGCCGCCGCGGAGATCGATCTGACCGAGGACGAGTACGCCGCGCTTGTCAACGCGGCCCGTGCGTTCCGACCGGTCACCGGGCTGGCCGCGATACCGCAGTTCGTCAGGTCCCGGGTACGCGGCTGACCGTGCGGCCCAGGTGGCGGTGACCGGCGGGCGGGGCATCGGCATCATGAGGCGATGAATCCTCCCGCGCCGCTGCGTCCGTTGGTCGCCGGCTCCACCTGGCGGCGCGGTGTGTTCCTGTTGCTCGGTGGCGTGCTCGCGCTGCCGTACGCGTTGCTGCTGGTGGCCTTCGCGCAGCTGTTCACCACCTCCGGGGTGCCCTGGCCGCTGGTCCTGGTGCTGCTGGTGCCGGCGGCCACCATCGCCGTCGTACCGATCTTCCTCGGCGGTAGTCGCGCGCTGGAGATCGCGGCGGTCCGTGGGCTGCTCGGGGTCGAGTTGCCCGAGCCGCTGCCCGGTCACCGACTCGACCGGGAGACCCGGTTGCGCGCCGCGCTCTGGATCGGACTGCACCTGATCAGCGGCGCGCTGGTGGTGGCCGCGCTGTTCAGCGCGGTGCCGATGGCGCTGGCGTTCATCGCCGCGCAGGCGGGTGTGGACGTCGGAATGACCGGCGCCGAGCGGTTCGGGCCGCTCCACGCCGGTGACAGCGGCTGGTTGACGCTCGTCGGGCTGCTCGTGCTGGTCGCACTCGGCTACGTCGTGGCCGGGCTCGGTGCGCTCGCCGCGTCGATGGCTCCGGCGCTGCTGGGACCGGCGTCGGCCGAGCGGATCGCGGCGCTGGAGGCCCGGGCCGCGCGGCTGGCCGAACGCAACCGGCTGGCCCGGGAGCTGCACGACTCGGTCGGCCACGCGCTTACCGTCGCCACCCTCCAGGCCGGCGCCGCCCGCGAGGTGCTCGACGGCGACCCGGAGTTCGTTCGCCGGGCGCTGGGCGCCATCGAGGAGACCGCGCGGCGTGCGATGGACGATCTCGACCAGGTGCTCGGGTTGCTGCGGGAGACCGGGGAACCGGCGGCCCGTACCCCCCAGCGGACCCTGTCCGACCTGGACGGACTGATCGCCGACACCCGGGCCGCCGGCACCTCGGTACGCAGCCGCGGCAGTGGGTCGCTGGACGCCCTGCCGGCGGCGGTCTCCCGGGAGGGCTACCGAATCGTGCAGGAGGGGTTGACCAACGCAGCCCGGCACGGCCACGGGCCGGTGACCCTGCGGGTGGACGTGTCGCCGGACGGCCTGGAGATCGAGCTGGAGAACGGAGTGGCTCAGCCGCCGTCCGGTGGCGCGGCGGTGCCGGGTGGTGGGCGGGGGCTGATCGGCATGCGGGAGCGGGTGCTGCTGCTCGGCGGCCAGATCACCGCCAAAATGGACGGAGGACGATGGCGGGTACGGGTGCGGCTGCCGATCGGGGCGGACGGATGAGCGTGGCAGTGTTGATCGTCGACGACGACGAACTGGTCCGGATCGGGCTGCGGACCATCCTCGACGCCCAGCCGGACCTGCGGGTCGTCGCCGAGGCCGCAGACGGTGCGGAGGTACCGCCGCTGGTCGCCCGGCACCGCCCACAGGTGGTGCTGATGGACGTGCGAATGCCCAGGATCGACGGCATCCAGGCCACCCGGCGTCTGCTGGCCACCTCCGCCGAGCCGCCCCGGGTGCTGGTCATCACCACCTTCGCCAACGACGAGTACGTCTACGACGCGCTGCGCGCCGGGGCGAGTGGCTTCCTGCTCAAGCGGGCCCGGCCGGCCGAGGTGGTGGAGGCGGTACGGGTGGTGGCGCGCGGTGAGTCGCTGCTCTTCCCGGCCGCGATCCGGCGGCTGGTCGGTGCGTACGGGCGGCGGAACGCCGACGGGCTGCGGACGGCCCGGCTCACCGAACGGGAGGGCGAGGTGCTGCGGCTGATGGCCGCCGGACTGTCCAATCCGGAGATCGCCGCCCGCCTCGTGGTGGGGGTCGAGACGGTGAAGACGCACGTCGGCAACGTGCTGACGAAGCTCGGGGTGCGTGACCGCACCCAGGCGGTGATCGCCGCGTACGAGTCGGGGTTCGTCACACCCGCTGGCTGAGCTTCCCCCACGCGGGGGAGACGGTTCACCGCCGTACGGGAGGGCAGGGCGGGCACCTCAGCCGAGGCTGGGTTCATGACAAACGTAGCCCTACCCGAGCACCGTGGGACGACCCGTCGTCCCGGCCTGCTCGCCCCACTTGCCGCCGGTTGGCTCGGGCTGTGGGGCCTGCTCGCTCTGGTGGCGGCCATCACCGGCACCGGCTACCCGTTCGGTGCCAACGATCCGCACCTCGACTCGACACTGCTCCGGCTGCTCCCGACGGACGCCGGGCCGTCGTTCTTCGCCGGGATGCTGCTCACCGCCGTGGCGCTGGTCCTGGCCAGTCGCCGAACCACGCCCACCGGCCCGCTGCGGATGCTGCTGCTCGCTTACGGCTGGACCGTGGCGTTCGTGCTGGCCGTGGTGGTGCCCGGCTTGCAGGTGCTGGCCCTGCTCGGCTACGCGCCGATGCTGCTGGTCGGTGCACCCTTCGGTTGGCCACCTGTGGATTACGCAGACGTGTTCACCTGGGCGCTTACCGCTCGCGTCGCCGCGATGTGCGGCGGGGTGCTGTTGAGCGGGGTGCTGCTGAGGTGGCAGCGGCGTACCGCCGGTTGCTGTGTCGGGTGTGGCCGCGACGGCACCGACCGGGGCTGGACCACCCCGGCGGCCGCGGCCCGCTGGGGCCGGTGGGCCGTCTGGGTCGCGGCGGTGATCCCCGTCGGGTACGCGCTGACCCGGTTCGCCTGGCTGGCCGGCATCCCGCTCGGCCTCGCGCGGGAGGATCTCGCCGAGTTGCGGCAGAGCGGCGCGGTCTGGGCGGGGGTCGGGCTGGGCGCCTTCGCCACCGTCGGCGCGGTGCTCACCCTGGGGCTGGCGCAGCGTTGGGGTGCGCGGTTTCCCCGCTGGATGGTGGGGCTGGGCGGTCGGCCGGTGCCGGTGCGGCTGGCCGTGATCCCGGCGACGGTGGTTGCGGTGCTGGCCACCGCCGCCGGCCTGAACGCGCTCAGCGTCCCCGAGTTCTGGCAGGCCGGTCGCGGGCTCAGCGCGGCCGGTCTCCCGCTGATGTTCTTCCCGCTCTGGGGGCTTGCGCTCGGCGCCGCGACGTACGCGTACCACCTGCGTCGTCGGGGCATCTGCGGTCGCTGCAACCTGGGGTGACCGGTGGCCCGGTCCGTCGTCCGGCACGGGGGTGGGCGGCGGACCGGGCTGTCACGGCAGGTCGCGGGCGTAGCAGACGGAGAGCGGTTCGCCCTGGTACGGCCCGAAGTTGTCGATGCGCCGGTAGCCCTCCCGCTCGTAGAAGCGCATCGCGTCGGGCTGGGCGGTGCCGGTCTCCAGCAGCAGGGTACGTACCCCGGCGTCGCGGGCGGCCTGTTCCAGGGCGCGCAGGATGGCGGTCGCGACGCCGGTGCCCCGGGCCGGCGGGCTGACGTACATCCGTTTGATCTCGGCGGAACCGGCAGCGAGGAAGCGCAGGCCGCCGCAGCCCACGGCGGTGCCGCCGGGGTCTCGGGCGATCAGGAAGACGCTCACCGTGTCGGCCGTGGGCTCCTCGCCCGGCTCGTGGTCGTCACAGCCGTAGCGGGCGTCGAGTTCGGTTCGCTGGGCGGCGCGGAGCCGGACGGCGTCGGTCGACTCCCAGGGTTCGCGATCGATGGAGAGCACCACCGCCTCCTCCTCATCCAGGCAGAGTTCATGATCATGCCAGGTCGACAGGGGTCGACGGCGGCAGGTGCGCGCTAGCGTGGGCGGGGTGAGTGAGTCTTCGTCTGTTTCGCCGCTCCCGCCGGCCGACCTGCCCGCCACGCTCGGTGCGCTGCGCGCCGCCGGGCACCGCTACCGCACCGTCAAGCAGGAGCTGCGCGACAACCTGCGGGCCCGGATGCGTGATGGCGCGCCGCGGTTCGCCGGCATCGTCGGGTACGACGACACCGTGTTGCCGGAGGTGGAGCGGGCGCTGCTCGCCGGGCACGACATGGTGCTGCTCGGCGAGCGGGGTCAGGGCAAGACCCGGCTGATCCGGTCGCTGGTGACGCTGCTTGACGAGTGGACGCCGGTGATCGTCGGCTCGGTGCTCAACGAGCACCCGCTGCACCCGGTCACCCCGGCGTCGCGGGCGCTTGTCGCCGAGGCCGGCGACGACCTGCCGGTGGGCTGGCTGCACCGCTCGATGCGTTACGGGGAGAAACTGGCCACCCCGGACACCAGCGTGGGCGACCTGATCGGCGACGTGGACCCGGTCCGGCTGGCTCAGGGGCGTACGCTCGGCGACCCCGAGACGATCCACTTCGGGCTGGTGCCGCGTACCAACCGGGGCATCTTCGCGGTCAACGAGCTGCCCGACCTGGCCGAGCGGATCCAGGTGGCGCTGCTCAACGTGCTGGAGGAGCGGGACATCCAGGTACGCGGCTACCAACTGCGGCTGCCGCTGGACCTGCTGCTGGTGGCCAGCGCCAACCCGGAGGACTACACCAACCGGGGTCGGATCATCACGCCGCTCAAGGACCGCTTCGGCGCGGAGATCCGCACCCACTACCCGACCGACCTGGAGTTGGAGCTGGCCCTGATCCGGCAGGAGGCCGACCTGGTCGCCGAGGTGCCGGAGCACGTGCTGGAGGTGCTGGCCCGGTTCGCCCGGGCGGTACGCGAGTCGCCGTCGGTGGACCCACGTTCCGGTGTCTCCGCCCGGTTCGCCATCGCCGCGGCGGAGACCGTCGCCGCTGCCGCGCTGCGCCGGGCGTGCCTGCTGGGCACCGACTCGGAACTGCCGTCGGCCGAGGCGGTGGCGCGGGTGGGCGACGCGGTGTCGGTGACGTCGACGCTGCGCGGCAAGGTGGAGTTCGAGAGCGGCGAGGAGGGCCGGGAGGTCGAACTTCTCGGTCACCTGCTGCGTACCGCCAACGCCGAGACGTTCCGGGCCCGACTGGCCGGGCTGGACCTGTCCGGCTTCACCGCGCTGGTCGAGGAAGGGCAGGCGGTCGAGACCGGGGAGTTGGTGTCGGCGGCTGACCTGCTGCGTCAGGTGGGCACGGTGCCGGGGCTGGCCAAGGTGCTCGACCGGCTCGGGATCGGCGACGCGCCGACCACCGGGCAGGCCGCGGCGGCCGTCGAGTTCGTGCTCGAAGGGCTGTATCTGAGCCGCCGGCTGGGCAAGGACGTCACCGACGGCGGGCGGACCCGCTACGGCGGCCGGGACTGAGATGGCTGGCAACCGGTTCCGGTACGGGCAGTGGCGCGGCGGCCCCGATCCGCTCGCGCCCCCGTACGACGTGCAGGCCGCGGTGGACCAGGTCGGCGCGGAGGTGCTGGCCGGCGGCAGCCTCCGGGACGCGCTGCGGGATCTGCTGCGCCGGGGCCCGCAGGGCCGTGGTGGGCTGGACGGGCTGACCGCCCGCGCCCGCCGGCTGCGCCGCGAGGCGTTGCGCCGGGGTGAACTCGACGGAGCGGTGACGCGGGCGCGGGCGCTGCTCGATCAGGCGCTGGCCGCCGAGCGGGACGAGTTGGCCCGCCGCGACGACGAGGCGGCCCGGTTCGCCGAGACGGTGCTCGACGACCTGCCCCGCTCGACCGCGCAGGCGGTGCGGGACCTGTCCGACTACCGGTGGGCGAGCGACGAGGCCCGGCAGACCTACCAGCGGATCCTCGACGGGCTGCGCGACGACGTGCTCGGCCAGCGCTTCGCCGGGCTGCGCGACTCGGCGCGGCTGGCCGGTGACCCGGCGGTGCAGGAGCAGGTCGCCGAGATGATGCGGGACCTCAACGCCCTGCTGGCCCGGCACGCCCGCGCCGAGGACACCACCGACGCGTTCGCCGAGTTCATGCGCCGGCACGGCGACTTCTTCCCCGAAAACCCGCGCGACGTGGACGAACTGATCGACATTCTGGCCCGCCGATCGGCGGCCGGTCAGCGGCTGATGAACTCGCTGTCGGAGCGGCAGCGGGAGGAACTGGCCGGGCTGATGCGCGAGTCCCTCGGTGACCGGCTCGCCGGTGAGCTGGCCGCTTTGGAGGGGAACCTGCGGGCGCTCCGGCCCGACCTGCGCTGGGGGCGGGGTGAGCGGACGCAGGGTGGCCACCCGCTGGGCTACGGCGAGGCGACCGGGGCGCTCGACGAGATCGCCGAACTGGACGACCTGCTCGACCAGTTGGGCCAGGCGCATCCCGGGGCGACCCTTGACGACATCGACGTCGACGCGGTGGCCCGGACGCTGGGCCGCGACGCGGCCGACGACGTACGCCGCCTGCGGGAGCTGGAGCGGGAGCTGCGCCGACAGGGTTGGGTGACCCGGGACGCCGACGGTCTGACGTTGAGTCCGAAGGCGCTGCGTCGCCTCGGCGGCACCGCGCTGCGCCAGGTCTTCGCCGAGCTGACCGCCGGTCCGCGTGGCCAGCACGACCTGCGCTCGGCCGGGGCGGCCGGCGAGGTGACCGGGGCGTCGCGGCCCTGGGAGTACGGCGACGAGCAGCCGCTGGATGTGGTGCGGACGCTGACCCGGGCGGTCCGCCGAGCCGGCCCGGGGGTGCCGGTGCAACTGGCCGTCGAGGACTTCGAGGTGGTCGAGACCGAACGGCGGGCGTCGGCGGCGGTGGCGCTCTGCGTCGACCTGTCGTACTCGATGATCTCGCAGGGTCGGTGGGGGCCGATGAAGCAGACCGGGCTGGCCCTGGCGCACCTGATGGCCACCCGGTTCCCGCAGGACGCGTTGCAGATCATCGGGTTCGGCCGGCGGGCGGAGACGCTGACCCAGCAGGAACTGGCCGCCGTCGAGCCGGACATGATGCAGGGGACCAACCTGCAACACGCGTTGCGGCTGGCCGGCCGGCACCTGCGGCGTCATCCGGACGCGGAGCCGGTGGTGCTGGTGGTCACCGACGGGGAACCGACCGCCCACCTGGACCCGGACGACGGTGAGGCGCTGTTCGCCTGGCCGTCGTCGCCGGAGACGATCGAGGCGACGGTCCGGGAGGTGGACCGGCTCGGCCGCTACGGGGCCACCCTCAACCTCTTCATGCTCGGCGACGATCCCGGTTTGCGCCGGTTCGTCGACGCGGTGGCCCGACGCAGCGGTGGACGGGTCTTCACCCCGGACGCCGACGACCTCGGCGAGTACGTGGTCAGCGACTACCTGCGGGCCCGCCGGGGCCGACACTAAGCTCGGCCGGGTGGAGGTCGACGGGCTGCGGCGGGCGTACGACGCGGTGCTGGCCGAGGTCGACGCGGGCGGGTTCGGGCCGCCTCCGCCCGACCGGTACAGCGCCGAGCAGGTCGTGGCGCACCTGGTCGCCAGCGACGAGCTGATGCGCGAGGCCACCGAGGCGGTGCTGGCCGGCTCGCCGTACGCCTTCTACGACCTGGACGAGGTCCACCGGCCGGAACTGGACGAACTGGCCGCCGAGTGCGGCGGCCTCGACGGGCTCGCCGCCCGGCTGCGCGCCACCAGCGACCAACTGGTGGCGCTGGTGGCGCAGCTCGGTGCGGCGGCGGACACCCCGGTCGAGACGCACCTCCGCGAGGGGTTCGAACTCGTCATCGACGAGCCGCTGCCGTGGGGCCGCACGATCGATCTGCACACCCGCGTGCACCTGCCCCGACACCTGAACGAGCTACGCGCCCTGCGCCGCCGGCCCTGACGACGCTGCCTGATGGGTGGGGCGCTACTGGAGCGTCCAGCGCTGGGCCGGGTTGCCGTCGCAGGGTGCCTGGACGATGTCGGTGCCGGCCCCGGTGCTACCGTCGCGGGCCTGGGCGCACTTGCCGCTGTGCACGGCCACCAGCACGGCCGCGCCGCCGTCGACAGGTCGTAGCCGCCACTGCTGGTTGTCTTCGCCGTGGCAGCCGAACTGCTGCAACCGGGCACCGTCGTCACCGCTGCGGCCCTCGACGTCGAGGCACTGGTTGTGGGCGGCGTTGGTAAGCGTCACCGTGTCCGGGCCGAAGGCGTTGACCACCCACTGCTGCTCCGGCCCGCCGCTGCAGTCGGCCAGCTTGGCGACGGCCTTCTCACCATCACCGTCGAGGCCGAGGCAGCGACCGGAACCGACCCCACGGAACACCTTCGGCCCGGTGATCGCGTCCGGATCCTCGCTGCGGCTCGGTGTGGGGGACGGCTCGGACCGGGTGGGGCTGGGTTCCGGTGCGCTCTCGGTCGGGCTGGCCTGCACCGTGCTCGGGGCGGGGGCAGCCGCCGTCGGCGTCGGCTGCGGCTGTTCGCCGCCGAGCACGCCGGTGGCGAACAGCACCCCCAGCAGTACGCCGACCAGTCCGACCGCCAGCGCCGTGACCAGTAGCGGATCGCGGGGCAGCCCGGCGGGGCGGCGGTTGCCGTAGACGGTGCCCGATCCATCGGTTTCCGACATCCCGGCATCCTGTCCCACGGTGGGCGGCGGCGACCAGTCACCCCCGGCGTCCAACCTGATCCGGGTGCGAAACGCCTCCAGTGGACATCCCGCCGGGCGCTCCCAGTCCGCGTAAAGTGATCCCATGCACGCCGTGCGTGATCATGACCTGGCAGTGGCTCAGCTTCGACGGTCGTATGCGGCGGTGCCACCCGGCCAGCCGGTGCGGCTGGCCAAGCGCACCTCCAACCTGTTCCGTCCGCGCAGCGCCCCCGCCTCCGGCCTGGACGTCAGTGGTCTCGGCGGGGTGCTGGGCGTCGACCCGGTCGCCCGCACCGCCGACGTGCAGGGCATGTGCACCTACGAGCGGTTGGTCGCCGCGACCCTGCCGTACGGCCTGATGCCGCTGGTGGTGCCCCAGCTGCGCACCATCACCCTCGGTGGGGCGGTGACCGGGTTGGGCATCGAGTCGACCTCGTTCCGCAACGGACTGCCGCACGAGTCGGTGACCGAGCTGGACGTGCTCACCGGCGCCGGTGAGGTGGTCACCGCCCGGCCCGACGGCCCACACGCCGACCTGTACGCGGCCTTCCCCAACTCGCTGGGCAGCCTCGGGTACGCCACCCGGCTGCGGATCGAGCTGCAACCGGTCCGCCGGTACCTGGCCCTGCGTAACCTGAGGTTCACCAACCTGACCGCGTTGACCGAGGCGATCGGCGAGATCACCGCGACCCGCCGGTGGGCCGGTGCGAGCGTCGACGCGATGGACGGGGTGATGTTCAGCCCCGATGAGGCGTACCTGGTGCTGGGCAGCTTCACCGACGACGTGCCGACGGTCTCCGACTACACCGGCCAGGAGATCTACTACCGCTCGCTGCGCCAGCGCCCGCACGACGCGCTGACCGTCCACGACTACCTGTGGCGCTGGGACACCGACTGGTTCTGGTGCTCGGCGGCGTTCGGTGCGCAGCATCCGGTGGTGCGACGGTTGTGGCCGGCGAGGTGGCGACGCAGCGACGTCTACCACCGCATCGTGCGCCTGGAGCACCGGCACCAGGTCGCCGCCCGGCTCGACAGGTGGCGCGGCCAGCCGGCTCGGGAGCGGGTCGTGCAGGACGTGGAGATCCCACTGGAGCGCACCGCCGAGTTCCTGCACTGGTTCGCCGCGAACGTCGGGATGACGCCGGTGTGGTTGTGTCCGCTGCGGCTGCGCGAGCCGGGCGGCCCGGGATCGGCCCGGTCCTGGCCGCTGTATCCGCTACGGCCGGGGCAGGACTACGTCAACATCGGGTTCTGGGGGAGCGTGCCGATCGCCGAGGGCGCCGCCGACGGCGACGTCAACCGGGAGATCGAGCGCGCGGTGTCGGAGGCGGGCGGGCACAAGTCGCTCTATTCCGACGCGTACTACGACCGGGATGCGTTCGACCGGCTCTACGGCGGCGGGACGTGGCGCGCCGTGCGGGACCGGTACGACCCGGAGCATCGGCTGACCGGACTGTACGAAAAGGCGGTAACACGCGCATGAGCGAGCGGATCGGAGTGCCGGCATGAGCGAGCGGAGCGAGCGAATCATCAGGTTCAGCGCGGTTGTGCCTCAGGTCGGCACGGAGCGGAGCGGAGTGCCGGCATGAGCTTGACCGACCGTAGCCAGGGAGCGGCAGGCGCTCCCGCCCCGCCGCCCCCTGGGGGCCGGCGGCGTGGGCCGACCGTGGCGGACATCGTCCGGGCGGTGACCTCGGGCCCCCTGCCGGTACGCGTCAGCGCGTACGACGGCAGCTCGATCGGTCCGGCCGACGCCGGGATCACCCTGTCGATCCGCACCGAGCGAGGGCTGTCGTACCTGCTCACCGCGCCGGGCGACCTGGGCATGGCGCGTGCCTACGTCAGCGGTGACCTCGCCATCGAGGGGGTCCACCCGGGTGACCCGTACGAGGCGTTGCGGGTGCTCGCCGGGGTGCGGATGCGGGCACCGGCACTTGCCGACGGGTTGGCGCTGGTGCGCGAGCTGGGCTGGGAGCGGCTGCTGCCGCCGCCGGCCCCGCCGCAGGAGGCCCGGCCCCGCTGGAAGCGGATCGTGGCTGGCCTGCGGCACTCGCGGACCCGGGACAGCAGCGCCATCTCGCACCACTACGACGTGTCGAACGCCTTCTACGAGCGGGTGCTCGGCCCGTCGATGACGTACACCTGCGCGGTGTACCGCAGCCCGGACGACACCCTGGAGCAGGCGCAGGCGAACAAGTACGACCTGGTCGCCGGCAAGCTGGCGTTGCGGCCGGGGATGCGGCTGCTGGATGTGGGCTGCGGCTGGGGTGGCATGGTCCGGCACGCGGCCCGGGAGTACGGCGTCAAGGCGCTCGGCGTGACGCTGTCGCGGGCGCAGGCGCAGTGGGCGCAGGCGGCGATTGAGCGGGAGGGGCTGTCCGGGTTGGCGCAGGTGCGGCACCTGGACTACCGCGACGCTCCACGCGAACAGTTCGACGCGGTCTCCTCGATCGGCCTGACCGAGCACATCGGGGTCCGCAACTATCCGGCCTACTTCGGGTTCCTGCGGGATCGGCTGCGCCCGGGGGCCCGGCTGCTCAACCACTGCATCACCCGGGCGGACAATCGCGCCCCGCACCGTTCCGGGGCGTTCATCGACAGGTACGTCTTTCCGGACGGTGAGCTGGCCGGCCCGGGTCGGGTGATCAGTGAGATCCACGATGCGGGGCTGGAGGTGCACCACGAGGAGAACCTGCGCCAGCACTACGCGCTGACCCTCGCTGCCTGGTGCCGCAACCTGGTGGAGCACTGGGACTTCTGCGTCGCCGAGGTGGGTGCGGGTACGGCCAGGGTGTGGGGGCTCTACATGGCCGGTTCCCGGCTGGCGTTCGAGCGCAACGGCATCCAGCTGCATCAGGTGGTGGCGACGCGTAACGGCCCGGACGCGGTGAACGGCTACCCGCTGCGCCCGGACTGGCTGCCCTGACCGGGTTCCCTCGCGACTGAGTGCGGCCGCGCCGGAAGTTGCCGGCGCGGCCTTTCTCGAACCCATTGACAAGGAAGTTTTTTACGTACAAACTGATTTTGCTATGAGAGATGTCCTGTACCTGGAGCAGCTTGAGCAGGCCGAGGTGCTGCTGAAACCGCAGCGCGTCGAGATCCTGCGGCAGCTGGCCGAGCCACGCACCTGCACCGAGGTGGCCGCCCGGCTGGAGCAGACGCCACAGCGCGTCTACTACCACGTCAAGCAACTCGTCGCGGCCGGGCTGGTCGAGCAGGTCGACAAGCGCAAGGTCCGCGGCATCACCGAAGGCATCTACCAGGCAGCTGCCCGGTCGTACTGGCTCTCACCGCGCCTGGTCGGCCGGATCGGGCTGCGCCGCGCCCGCGACGAGCTGAGCCTGGGCTACCTGCTGGACCTGATGGAGGAGGTCCAGGCCGACGTCGCCGCCCTGGACCGCTCCGCCCCGGAACTGCCGTCGATCGGCGTTTCCGGCGAGATCCGCGTGCCGGCCGAACGCCGGCAGGAGTTTCTGCACGACCTGCAGTCCGCGCTACAGGAGTTGTTCACGCGCTACGGCGGCGCCGAGGGAGACGCCTTCAAGCTCGCCGTGGCCTGCTACCCGAAGGGGACCGACCGTGACTGAACCGATGACCATCGCCGCCCGCCTCGCCGTGCCGATCGCGCGGGTGCGTCAGGCCCTGACCGACCCCGCCGAGCTGCGCGTCTGGCTGGCCGAGCACGCCGAGGTCGAGCTCCCCGAGCGGTACGAATTCTGGGGCCGCTACACGCCCGAGGGCGACGCTCCACATCAGCGGGTGCTGCACGCCGACGAGGACCGGCTGCGCTTCGCCTGGCTGCTCGACGGGGTGGAGACCACCACCGAGATCACGCTGAGCGCGGACGGGCCGGACGCCACCGTGCTGCGGCTGTCGCAGACCCACTTCGACTTCAGCGACGTGGTCAACGGCACCAGCATCCGGGGCGTCCTCCAGACCTACTGGGCGCTCACCATCGCCAACCTGGAGGCTCACCTGGCTGGCCAGCCGCTGCTGCCCAGGACGGACTTCACCAGCGCCGACTTCCGTGGCGAGATCGAGATCGCCGCGCCGGCCGCCAAGGTGTGGGAATCCCTTACCGACTCCGAGCAGGCCAGCGCCTGGTTCGGTTACCCGATCGGGATCGAGCCCTGGGTCGGCGGCCGGTACGCGATGGGCGGCTTCGACAGCGGCTTCGCCGCGAAGGTGGTCGACCTGGAGCCGGGCCGGAAGATGTCCGTCGACTGGGGACCGAACGGCGTCACCAGCTGGGAGCTGGCCGAGTCCGAGGGAAAGACGAAGCTGACCTTCGTGCAGAGCGGCTTCGACGAGCAGAACCCCCCGTACGCGGCCTGGTCCGGCATCGTGTCCGGGTGGGCCGAGCTGCGTCGCTTCCACGAGGTGCCCGACTGGCAGCCGATCTGGCTGCCCGAGGAGACCAGCGCCACGGCCGGCTGACCCGCGGCGGCACGGACGATCACCGGCGACTGCCCGGTGACCGTCCGTGCCCGGGCCGCCCCGGCGCGTCCGTGACGGGCCGGGACCCGCCGGCACGGCTATCGTGGCCTGTCGTGACGGACACCGAGCAGCGACTGGCCGCGATCCGGGGCGACGCACCGCCGAAGCGACACAACGCCCGTACGATCGCCGCGCTGACCGGCAACCCGGGGTGCACCCGCCGGGCGGTCCTCGACGGTGCGGGGGTGGACAAGCCGGCGCTGGCCGAGCGGGTCGGCTTTCCCGCCCGGTTCGGGCAGTCCCGCTTCGCCATCACCCGGGGCAACATGTTCGAGGCTCAGGTGAAGGCCGACGGTGGGGCCGAGCTGCTGCGACTGGTCGCGGAGCGGCTGGGCGTACCGGTGCCGGCGGCGGTCCGCTGGACGGACCTCGACGCCGGCGACGACCTGGCCACCCGGGCCAGACGCTCGGCGGCCCTGCTCACCGAGGCGCTGTCGTCGGTCGAATCCGACACCGCCGACCCACCCGGTGCCGACGAGCCGCCTCGTGTCGATGAACCGGCGGCGCTGTTCGATCACCCGATGCTCGGCCTGACGGTCGCCGGACAGCGGGTACACCTGGAGCCGGACCTGGTGGCCGCCCGGCTGGGCGGCCGGTTCCACGTGGTCGAGATCAAGTCGTTCCCGGTGATCGACGGCCAGGCCGACCCGGCGAAGCTGGCCGGCGCGGCGGTGCAGTCCGCCGTCTACGTGCTGGCCCTGCGGGAACTGCTCACCGCCCGGGGCCACGACCCGCAGCTCGTGTCGCACGAGGTGGTGCTGGTCTGCCCCCGGGATTTCAGCAACGCGCCGGTCGCGCACCTGCTCGACGTCCGCCGGCAACTGCTTGTGGTACGCCGGCAACTGGACCGGATGGACCGGCTCGACACGCTGCTGGCGGGCGTCCCGGCCGACTTCACCGCCGATCCGGCCGCCGATCCGGCAGCCCTGGCCGACTCGCTGGCCCGGGTGCCGGCCCGGTACGCCCCCGACTGCCTGGCCAGCTGCGAGCTGGCGTACCTCTGCCGGCACGAGGCGCAGGGGCAGACCGGGGCGCTCGGCCGTCCGGTCCGCGAGGCGCTCGGAGGGATCGCCGACGTCGCCGAGGTGCTGGCGCTCGCCGGTGGGGAAACCGCCACGGACCCTGAACGGGCGGAGGCCGCCGCGCTGCTGCGGACCGCGGCCCGCCTGCGCGCCGACGCCCTCGCCAGCGCATGAGTACGTTGCGGGCGCTGGCGGCGGCGCAGGCGGTGGCCACGGGGGTCGCCCAACCGGTGGCCACCGTGCGGCATCTGCACCTGTCGAGGCGACCTCTGGTGCTGGTGCCGCTGTCGATGGCAGGGGAGGCCAACGCTCCGCTCGCCGCGATGGTCGGCTCGGCTCCTGGTGAGGGACGCCTGTTGATCGTGCCGCAGCCACGTAACCGGGACCAACGGTTCGCGTTCGCCGCCGAGCTGGCCGCGGTCGTACTGCCGTATGTGGACGCCCACCGCACGGCGAACGAGGCGGTCGCCGTGGACCGGGGCCGGGACGTCCGGTACCGGTACCTGGACGCCCCGCAGCTGCTGGTGCCGAACCCGGCGGGGGTGACGTTCCTGCGGCTGCTCGGTCGGTCCACCCGGTTCCGCCGGGTCGACGGCGAGTATCCGGTGCCGCCGCAGGTGCCACTGCTGGGCCGCTGGCTGACCTTCTTCGCCGAACGGGCCGAGCATCCCGGCTCGTCGGCGCTGGTGGCAATGACGCAGGCGTTGACGCTGCACTGGGCGACCGGGCAGAGCGCGGTGGAGGATCTGCACCTGCCGGCACTGCTGGGCTGGATCGCCCCGTCGGCCGGGCTCTCCGGTGCCGAGGCCGCCGCCCGGGCCGAGGACCCGTCGCTCTGTCCGCCGGCCGGCCCAGCCACCGATCCCGAGTTCGACAACCGGCTGCTGGCACCGGCCATCGAGGCGTACTCCGCCGCCGACGACGAGGCGACGCGCGTCGAGGCGTACGCGGAGCTGGAGCGGCTGCTCCGGGACCAGCTGACGCCCACCTGGGAGCTGATGTGGCGCGGCCTGGGGTTGCTGCGTGCCCTGCCGCCCGGCGCCCGGGTGGCCGGGCGATGGGACGGCGACCGGGACGCCTTCACCGCCCACGCCGACCACCTCGACTCCGACGGCGCGCCGCAGCCGCGCCGGGACGGTGCGGTGGCCGCCGCGGCCCGGCTGCACCGCCTGGAGCGGGCCGCCGCCACCTACGCGGTGCAGCGCGCCTACGACGACCCGCTGGTGATGGCGGAGTACCGGCTGACCGGCGAGGCGTTCGTCGGCGAGGTGCTGCTGGCCGACCCGACCCGGGTCGATGACTCCGGCCGCCGGCCGGTGCTGCGCCCGCGCATCCAGCTGATGACCACCGATCCGGTGCTGGTGCCGGTCGGCGCGACGCTGTCCAGCCCGTCCCGTCCCGGGCAGAAGGCGCGGACGGTGTTCGTCACCCCGACGGCCGACGGCAAGACCGAGGTGGTGTTGGAGTTGTCCGGCGGGATGGGACGCGGCCTGACGGCCAGCCCGGGCAGCGTGCCGGAAGTCGGGGAGCGGCTCTGCTACACCACGCTGAGCGATGCCTACGTGCCGGCTGCGGCGTTTCCGGCCGTCGAGGAGACCCCGTGGACCCACGGCGGCCCACCGGCGACCGCAGCGGCAGCGCCCGACGAAGAATGGGCGTGAGCGCAGCGCCCAGCCGGATCTCCGACCGTCGATCGCGGACGGTAACCGCCTCCCGCCAGGGTGACAACCTAACCTTCGGCCGGCAGACAACATTGTCGGTGGCGGGCCGGACGGTCACGCTTAGTGACGTAGCGTAATGACCGCAGCGTGTCACGCTCCGTGTTGGAGTGAGGCGTGGCGGTGGGTGGAGCGGAAGGCGCGGCCCCCGGGGAGCGGGAGGACGCGACAGGGCATACAGCGGGGCGACCGCGAGCGGGGCGCTGCCCGCATCGCCGCAGCCGGACGAGTCGCGAGGCGGTCGGCGGGAGACCAGGTGGGGCCCGGCGAGCCATAAGGTTGTGGACTTGCCCAGCGTTGGATCTGGCGGGGCGGCTGCGGGCGTGGCTAGGCTTTCGGGGTTTGCCAGGGCAGGACCTCGCCGTCGAGGGTGTACGCACGAGAGAGAGCCGGAGCGATCGCTGTGTCGCGAAAGGACGTCGAGCGGGCTGCCGCGCGCTCGCCCGGAACGGACCGGGTCGGCCGGGTGGGGCTGGTCGGTGCCGGTGTCGTCGTCGCGATCGAGGCGCTCTGGTTGGTGCTGGGGCTGCCCGCCGGCGCGCTGGTCAGCGATCTGGGTGCGCTCACCGTGGCGGGCTGGGCGGCGGTGGCCTGCCTCGCGGCGGCCCGCCGGCACCCGGCGACGCTGCGCCGGTTCTGGCTACTGCTGGCCGCCACCATGGCGTTGTCGCTGGCCGGCCGGGCACTGTGGACGTCCCAGCGGCTGCTCGGGGAGAGCCTGCCACACACCCTGCCCATCGGGTTGATCTTCGCGGCCAGCCTGCTGACCGGTACCGCCGCGCTGTTCTGCTCGGTCACCGCGCCGCGTACCACGGTGGGTCGGGCCCGGACTCTGCTCGACGGGGTGATCGTCGGGCTGGCGCTGATTCCGATCGGCTGGCTGTTGATCTTCCGCAACGTCAGTCTGGCCGACCTGGACGAGCCGCTACGCACCGCCGGCCTGCTGTACCCGATGTTCGACCTGATGCAGCTGACCATCCTGGTCGCGGTGGTCGGCCCGGGCCGACCGGTGTGGCGGCCGATGGCGCTGCTCGGCGTGGGCCTGACGGTACGGGCGGTGGCCGACACGGTCTACGTGGCGCTGGTGGCCGCCGGCACCTACCAGCCCGGCACCCCGGTCGACGTGCTCTGGCCGGTGAGCTACCTGCTGATCGTGGTGGCGACCGGGATGCCCCCACCTCGGGACCACGGCGCTGTCGAGGAGGCCGGGGAGGCACCGTTGCCGCCGTGGTGGCGGGTGGTGCTGCCCTACCTGCCGGTGGGCGGGGCGATCGTGGCGACCATGCTGGCCCGCGACGCCAGCGGTCACACCCCGATGCCGATCTTCCTGGCGATGATGGCGTTGTTGGCCATGCTGGCGCTTCGGCAGGGCCTGGCGGCCAACGAGAACCTGCGTCTGGTGGTGCAGCTACGCAAGCTCGCCTACGTCGACCAGCTCACCGGGCTGCCCAACCGGCTGGCGTTCACCCGCCGGCTGCGTGGTGCGTTGCGCGGCACCGACCGGGTCGCCGTGCTGCTGTTGGACCTGGACGGGTTCAAGCAGGTGAACGATCGGTTCGGGCACACCACCGGCGACACGCTGCTGTCCGGCCTGTCCCGGCGGATGCGTCGGGCGGTCGGTGACGACGGCATGATCGCCCGGATCGGTGGTGACGAGTTCGCGGTGCTGGTCACCGACGGGCGGCCGTTGGCACCGGAACGACTGGCCGAGCGGTTGTTGGCGGCGCTGCAACCATCGCCCGGGGAGGAACTGGTCGGGGTGCACCCCTCGGCCAGCATCGGTATCGCCGAGTACGGGCCGCAGCACATTTCGCACACGGATCTGCTGCGCGACGCGGACATCGCGATGTACGCGGCGAAGGCGGCCGGCAAATCCGCGTACCGACGGTGCACGCAGGGGCTGCGGGAGTCGGCGGTGAGCCGGGCCGAGCTGATCGCCGACCTGCGGCGGGCCGTCGACGAGAAGCAGTTGCACCTGGAGTTCCAACCGATCGTGGACCTGGCCACCGGGGCGGTGCGCAGCGCGGAGGCGTTGGTGCGGTGGCGGCATCCCCGGCTGGGCGTGCTCAGCCCGGCCCGGTTCCTGCCGCTGGCCGAGGAGACCGGGCTGATCCTGCCGATCGACAGGTGGGTCATCCACGAGGCGTGCCGGGCGGCGGCCACCTGGCAGGACCACGTTCCGTCGGCGACGGTCGCGGTGAACATCGCCGCGTCGCACCTGCGCCGTCCCGACCTGATCGCCACCGTCACCGAGGCCACCGCGGGCGCCGGGCTGGCACCACGGGCGCTGACCCTGGAACTGACCGAGTCGGCGCTGATCGAGGGCAGCGACGCGGTGCTGGACCGGCTGCGGCAACTGCGCGAGCTGGGCATCCGGATCGCCATCGACGACTTCGGCACCGGATACTCGTCGCTGAGTTACCTGCACCGGATCCCGGCGACCGAGCTGAAGATCGATCGGTCGTTCGTGGCCCGGATCCCTGAGGACACCAGGGCGTACGCGACGGTGGAGATGGTGACCCGGCTGGCCGGCGCGTTCGACCTGAGCGTGGTGGCCGAGGGGGTGGAGACCAAGCGGCAGCACGAGGCCGTGGTCGCGATCGGCTGCCTGCAAGGGCAGGGTTACCGCTACGGCCGCCCGACCGGCCTGGCCGAGTTGCGTACCGTCCTGGTGAAGGCCGACCCGCCGGAGGTGTCCGGCGTCGCAGAATCTGGCTTGACCCTCACGTAACGGCAGGCGGGACCGTGGTTCCGGAAAGGGGGAACCATGGCCTACACGGTTGGTCAGGTGGCGAAGCTCGCCGGCGTGACAGTCCGGACGCTGCACTACTACGACGAGATCGGTCTGCTGACGCCGAGCGGGCGTAGCAGCTCGGGCTACCGCCGCTATTCCGAGGCGGACCTGGAACGGCTGCAGCTGATCCGGTACTACCGCGAGCTGGGGTTCCCGTTGGACGAGATCGCCGTGATCCTCGACGACCCGGCGAGCGAACCGGGAGCGCACCTGCGCCGCCAGCACGAGCTGTTGACGGTGCGGATCAAGCGCCTTCAGGAGATGGTCGCGGCGATCGAATTCGCGATGGAGGCGAGCAAGATGAACATCCAACTGACCCCGCAGGAGCGGTTCGAGGTCTTCGGTGACTTCGACCCGGACGCGCACGCCGAGGAGGCGGAGCGGCGGTGGGGCGGCACCGAGGCGTACCGGGAGTCGACCCGGCGGACGTCGAGCTACAGCAAGCAGGACTGGCAGCGGTTCAAGGCCGAGACGGAGGACTGGGGGCGGCGGATCGTGGCGCTGCTGGCCTCGGGCGCGCCGGCCGACGGGCCGGAGGCCATGGAGCTGGCTGAGGAGCACCGGCAGCAGATCAGCCGCTGGTTCTACGAGTGCTCGTACGAGATCCACACCGGGCTGGCCGACCTGTACCTCGCCGACGAACGGTTCACCGCGCACTACGAGGCGAAGGCTCCCGGCCTGACCGAGTACCTGTCCGAGGCGATTCACGCGAACGCGATCAGCCGCGCCTGATCGGGCGTGCGGACGATCGCGGATCGGGAGAGTATGACTGGCGTCCGCTCTCCCGATCTTCGGAGGTTGCCTTGCTGATCGTCGCCGGCACGCTACAGGTCGATCCCGCCGGGCGGGACGACTACCTGGCCACCTGCGCAGAGATCGTCCGCCAGGCTCGCGAGGCACCCGGTTGCCTCGACTTCGCCATCAGTCCGGACCTGATCGAGCCGGGTCGGATCAACGTCTACGAGCGGTGGGAGTCCGAGGAGCAGCTGCTGGACTTCCGCGGCGCCGGCCCCGAACCTGAGCAGCAGGTGGCGATCGTCGAGGCCGAAGTCCAGAAGTTCCTGATCAGCACGGTCGAATCACCCTGATCGCCTGTCGAGGTGGGCGCGGGGCCGGACGGGTCGGGGAGAACCCGCCCGGCCCCGCGGTCAGCGGCCGGGGGTGCGGGGCGTCGCGGCCGGAACGCTCCCGTTAGGCACACCGGGCACGGTCACGGTCGGGACGCCACCGGGCCGCTTGGTGGTGGCCGTGTCGGGACGGCCGGTCGGTGTGGCACCACGCGGGTTCGGGGTGGGGTGGGTGGTCGGCCGCCCGGCACCACTCGGCGCGCCCGTGGGGTGAGCGCGGTCCTCCGACGCGGCGGCGCAGTACTCGTCGACCTGTCCGGCACCGCCGGCCGCCTCGACCAGTTCGGCGAAGGCCGGGTTCTCCGACGCCTTGCCCGGGTTGGTGGCGGCGCCGGCCGCGTACGCCTGGCACAGGCCTGTCAGCGAGGGCGACGGACCGTCGCTCGCGCCGGCCCGGTCAGCCGGTCCGACCGGGAGCGACGGGGTGACGGTAGGTGCTGCCGGGGCCTGGGTCGTCGGGCGTGTCGTCGGGTCGACCAGCGGGTTGGGTAGCGCGCCGGTACCGGCGGCCAGCGCCACGCCACCGAGCCCAGTGGCGGCGATGACGGTCGCGGCCTTGACGGTGAGCAGCTTCGCCAGCGTGATTTTGAGCATTGATTCTCTCCGTGGTCGAGGTTCGGGGGCGAGATCAGCGGCAGCCCGAAATGCAGCCACCGCCAGATGCTCCCCAGCCATCTCGTCGTGCCGCGCCGGCCCGCATGCCGCGCGTAACGGGGCAGCGAGCGGACCGGCCTGGCTCAGGGCGACCGGGTCGGCGTCCAGTAGCCGATCAGCGGTCTTTCTGTCCATGCGGCGAGGTGACGGTTTGCTCATCTCGTTTTCCCTGGCGTCGTCCCGGATCATTGCGTCACTCACCCGCCGCGAGTCGGCGCATCGTGGGCGTGGGCGGGCGTAGTCCCGGTTCGGGCGCGAAGGCGCCGTCCCGGGCGGTCTGCGGGTCGAGGCGCGCGGCCAGCCGGCGCAGACCCCGCCACGCGGCGGTACGCACCGCGCCCGGACGCTTACCCAGCACCTTGGCGGTGGCCCGGGCGTCGAGTCCGACCACCACCCGGAGCAGGATCGCCTCGGCCTGGTCGCTTGGCAGCGTGGCGATCAACTCAATGGCCGCGCGGGTCGCGGCGGCCTGGACGGCCTGATCGGCGGTGTCCTGACCGGCAGGCAGGTCGACCAGCGCGTCGACGGACACCGTCGCCGCGGGCCGCCGTCCCTGGCGGCGTAGGTGATCCAGCGCCCGGTGTCGAGCGATCCCGGCGGTCCAGGCCCGGAATCCGGCCCCTTCGTCCCGGAATCGGCGCAGGTCGCGGGTGATCTGTAACCACGCCTCCGAGGCAACGTCCTCGGCGTCGGCGCCGACCATGCCCCGCAGATAGCGCAGCAGGCCGGGCTGTACCTGCCGGTACAGCAGCCGGAACGCATCCTCGTCACCATCCTGAGCGGCTCGTACCAGCGCGGCGAGGTCCGAGTCGGTGTGGCCGCCGGTGCCGCTGGTCACCGCCACCGCCGGCTGGAATCCACCGACATGACCGCCACTTCCGGTATCGCCAGCACCTCGTCACCAGATTCGCCATCACGTGCCACCGCCACCAGGGCGGCAGCCCTCTCGTCTACCCGTACGACTGATTGGCGTACGGGTGGCCTGTCACGTCACAGCCCGCAAGAGGAAAGGCGAACGGCGCAGGGCAAAACCACCATCTCGTCCTTATTGCTCCACCGATCGGGTAATTCGACCACTTCTGGCCGTGTCCATGCCGGTGCTCGCAGTCGTTAACACTGTGACACCCCATCTGGTGGCCTGCGGTTGGTGGCATGCACGGCGAAGGAGTTCGGCGTGGCGAGGACTGATTCGACGGGTTCGACATGGCGGTACCGGTGGGCGCGCCGGCAGAACGAGCGCCGGCTGCGGCTGTTCCGCAGCGCCGAGGGAACCTGGCGGCGACGCGACGACGAACTGCGCCGCCTGCGTACGCTCGCCGAGCAGTGCCAGGGCTCGGCCACGGCCGGCGACGGCCTTCCGCTGGAACTGGCCCCCGGCGAGGTGGTGCTCCGGGTGGTGCCGGCGGCGCAACTGGTGGAGATGCGGCACAACGCCGTACTGCCCGCCCCCGATCTGACCGTGGGCGCGCAGACGGGTCGGCTGCGTCGGCGTCTGCCCGACGGGGTACGGGTCACCGACGCCGGCATGGCGGTGGTCACCAACCGCCGGCTGGTGCTGCTCGGCGGGCGGGGCCGACGCGACTGGGCGTACGGCAGGATGACCGGTCTGAACCATGACCCGCACGCGTCGGTGACCCTGATCCAGGTGCTGGACCGGCGGCGGACCTCGGGGGTGCTGCTGCGCCCGGACGTGGCGGCCGAGTTCCGGTTCGTGCTCACCCTGGCCTTCGCCGACGCCATCGAACAGCGCCAGGCGGTCATCGACCAGCTCGACGAGTTGATCGACGAGCACGCCCGGCTGCGTCCGTCCCGTCCCGGCATCGCCACCCCCGGGCAGGCCCGGCTGTTGGCACTCATTCCCGGTGGCCGACGGACCGCCGTGGTCGCCGCCGCGTTGGCCGTGATGGTGCCGGTGGCCCTGGCCAACTCCGGCCCGTCCGACCCGACCAGCACCGAGACCGCGGTGGCCGCGACCGGAGCGCCGGCCGCGACCAGCACCTCGACCGCAGCGCGCGGCACCGGCTCCACGGCGGCGCCGCGCAGCACCGACACCAGCACCGCCAGCCCGAAACCCGAGCGGCGGTGCGGCGCCCCCAAGAACCCGATGGGGTACGACTTCTGCGGCGGGAAACGGGTCCGTGAACCGGCCCGCGAGGTGTGCGACCACTTCGACTGCGTGCCCGGCTTCTGGGAGGGGCGCGGCTACCTGGTGCAGTGCGAGAACGGCAAGGTCAGCCTCGCCGGTGGCAGCCCCCGGGCCTGCGGCCTGCACGGCGGCGTACGCCGCACCGTCTGGGACTGACCGGCCGCCTACCCGGGTGCGTGGCAGACCGCTTCGACGTTGTTGCCGTCCGGGTCGCGGACGAACACGCCGAAGTAGTCGGCGTGGTATTCCGGCCAGACGCGAGGCTCGTGCAGCACCCGCGCCCCGGCGGCCACCGCCGCGTCGTGGAATGCCCGCACCGCGCCGCGGTCGGGTGCGGTGAAGGCGATGTGGCTCTCCTGCCCCACCGCCTCGGCGGGGGCCGGGCTGAGCCAGAAGTCCGGCTTGCCGCTGCCGTAACCGACGGCCTCGGGATACTGCAACATCCGGCGGGCACCGAGCGTGGCCAGGACGGCGTCGTAGAACGTGATGCTGGCGTCGAGGTCACGGACCTGAATGCCGAGATGGTCGAGCATCTGCTGCCTCCGGCGTACGGGAAGGGCTCGGACGAAACAGAGGCTAGGGCCCGGGTGCGACAGGAGCCGAGGTTCGCCGTCGAGTCACCCGACCGCAGTGGGGCGCGGCCAGGGACGGCCGCGCCCCGCCCGGCAGGCGACGGGACACGATCAGGATGCGGCCGCCGCCTCGGCGGCCAGCCGCTCGGCCCGGCGCTGCCCCCACTCGCCCAGCGGGCCGAGCGCCTCGTTGAGTGACCTGCCGTGTTCGGTCAGGGAGTACTCCACTTTGGGCGGGACCTCCCGGTAGACCTCGCGGTGGACCAGGCCGTCCTGCTCCATCTCCCGCAGGTGCTGGATGAGCATCTTCTCGCTGACGCCGGGCAGACCACGTTTCAGCTCGCCGAACCGCCGGGTGCCGTGGTTGTCCAGCTCCCACAGGATCAGCGACTTCCACTTCCCCGACACCACGTCCATCGCGGCGTCGATCCCGCAGATGTACGGGCCGCACCTGTCGCCCGATGCCATGGGTCCGCCTCCTCGGTAGCCGATCTTCGTCACTTACCTTCAGGTAAGTATTGAACAAAATAGTGGGTACTTGCCCGCTCGATTGTGGTCGCCAACCATGGTGTTCGGCGCGCCCCGTCGGATCATCGGACAGAGCAGGGGACCACCGAATGACAGTCAGCACCACCTTCCTGGGACTGGGCGCGATGGGCAGCGCGCTCGCGAGAACGGCGTCGGACGCCGGCCACCGGATCGTCTGTTGGAACCGCACAGGTCACCGGGCGCCGAGCCTCGGCGAGCAGGGCGCCGTCATCGCCGACAGCGTCGAGCAGGCGATCGTCGGTACGCGCACGGTCGTCGTCTGCCTCTTCGACGCCACCTCCGTACGGCAGGTGCTCGAACCCGTGGCGACCGGCCTGTCCGGTCGTACCGTGATCAACCTGACCACCACGACGCCGAACCAGTCCCGTGACCTCGCCCGCTGGGCCGGCGAGCGGGACATCGACCTCCTCGACGGTGCGATCATGGCCGTCCCGGAGACGATCGGCGGCCCCGAGTCGGCGATCTTCTACAGCGGATCGGCGGAGGGCTTCGCGCAGCACCGACAACTGCTCGACCTGTGGGGCGAGAGCAGCTACCTCGGGCCGGACGCGGGCATGGCGGCGCTCTACGACACGGCGATGCTGGCCGGCATGTACGCGATGTTCGCCGGCTTCCTGCACGGCGCGGCCATGGTCGGCTCCGAGGGAGTGCCGGCCGGCGAGTTCGTCCGGCGGCAGGCACCGTTCCTCGCCGCGATGACGGAGCAACTGGCCGACTACGCCGCGACGATCGACCAGCAGGACTACCTCGGGCCGGGCCAGCAGAGCCTGCGGTTCACCGAGACGGCCCTCAGCACGGTGATGCAGGCCAGCACCGGGCAGGGCGTCACCGACGAGGTGCTCAAGCCGGCGCACGACCTGGTCCGTCGGCAGCTCGCCGCCGGGTTCGGGGAGCACGGCACCGCCCGCATGTTCGAGGAACTGAGGAGTGTCCGATGAGCGGGAACAGCGATCTCCGGCCGGTCACCGTCATCGGTCTCGGGCCGATGGGGCAGGCGATGGCCGCCGCCCTGATCCGCGCCGGACATTCGGTCACGCTGTGGAACCGCACCCCGAGCCGGGCCGACGAACTGGTCGCCGGGGGAGCCACCCTCGCGCCGTCGCCGGCAGCCGCCGTCGCCGCAGGCAAACTGACGATCCTCAGCCTCACCGACTACCCGGCGATGTACGACATCCTCGGCCCGCTGGCCGGCGAGCCCGGGGCCCTGGCCGACTGCACCCTGGTCAACCTCAGCTCCGACACCCCCGACGTCTCGCGACAGGCGGCGACGTGGGCCGCGAGCCACGGCGCGCGGTTCGTGACCGGCGGGGTGATGGTGCCCGCCCCCATGATCGGCACCAGCGATTCGTACGCCTTCTACAGTGGAGCACGCGACGCGTACGACCGCAGCGAACCGGTGCTGCGGATCCTCGGCGAGCCGAGGTACCTGGGCACCGATCCAGGACTGGCGCAGCTGTTCTACCAGGCTCACCTCGACGTCTTCCTCACCTGCCTGTCGAGCCTGCTGCACGCCACTGCGCTCGTCACCGCGGCGGGCGTACCAGCGGCCGAGTTCCTGCCCGGCGCGCTGACCACGCTCACCGACATCCCGGCGATGATCGGCGACGGGTTGGAGCTGGCGCGCGCACTGGAAGCCGGCGAGCATCCGGGCGATCTGAGCACGGCGCGGATGATGGGTGCCACGGCCGAACACATCCTGCGGACCAGCGAGACAGCCGGCGTCGACGTCGAGTTGCCGAAGGCGGTCAGGTCGCACTACCAGCGGGCGGTCGCCGCCGGACACGGCGACCAGGACTGGACCGCCCTGTACGAGGTGATCAGAGCGAGGCGCTGACCCCGCTTGCGGCTGCACCACGCTGGGCCGGCCGGGGACGGCGCTCAGGGCAGCTCCGCGGCCTGGTCGGCCAGGCGGGACAGGGCGGGCACGGCGGCGGCCAGCCGCTCCCGGTCGGTCGCGTCGAGGTCGGCCAGGGCGGCGGCGAGCAGCTCGCGGCGGTACTGCCCGTAGGCGGCGATGCGCTCGTACGCCACCTCGGTCAATTCCAGCCGGACGGTACGCCGGTCGGCCGGATCCCGGTCCCGGCGCAGCAGACCGGCGGTGGTCAGTTCGCCGACCAGGGTGCTCACCGTGTTCGCGGCGGTACCCAGACGCTCGGCGGCCTCCCGGACGCTGATTCCGGGCTGACGCTGCACCAGCCGCAGCACCTCGACCTGCGCGTCCGGCAGGGCGGCACGTCCGGTCCGCTGGATGGCCCGACGGCGGAGTACCCGGTGCAGGTCACTGAGGGCCGCGCCGAGCTGGTCGAGCGTCTCGTCGGTCACAGTGCCGCCCCTTCACGCTGCAACACCTCTGTAGGCAGAGCTACCGTAGCCGAACGCCCCCGGCAGCCGGCCACGCCGTGGTGGCGCCGACCGCCGAGGGGAATCGATGCCGCAGACCGACGTGCCCGTACGCCCGCCGGAGCGCATCACCCCACCCACCGGCCGCGCCGCCCTCGGGCTGCTGGTGCTGCTCGGTTCGCTCACCGCGATCGGTCCGCTCTCGCTGGACACCTACCTGCCGGCGTTTCCCGGGATGACCCGTGACCTGGCCGCCAGCCAGGCACAGATCCAGCTCTCCCTGACCACCTGCCTGATCGGCATGGCCCTGGGCCAACTCGTCACCGGCCCGCTCAGCGACCGCTGGGGGCGACGCCTTCCGGTGCTTGTCGGCGTCGCCGCGTACACCCTGTTGTCGCTGGTCTGCGCCCTCGTACCGTCGGCGGAGACGCTCGCGGTGGCCCGCTTCGCACAGGGCTTCGCCGGTGGCATGGGCACGGTCGTCGCCCGCGCCGTCGTCCGTGACCTGTATTCCGGCCGGGCCGCCGCCAAGTACTTCTCCCGCCTCGTCCTGATCTTCGGCATCGCGCCGATGGTCGCCCCGGCCCTCGGCAGCCTGGTGCTCAACGTCGGCGACTGGCGCACGATCTTCGTCGCCCTCGCCCTGGTCGGTGCCCTGCTCGCCACCGCCGTCGCGCTGCGGCTACCGGAGACCCTGCCCGCCGCGCGGCGCAGCACCGGTGGCCTGGCCGCGACCGCCGCCGCCGGGCGCACGCTGCTCACCGACCGCGTCTATCTCGGGTACGCGCTGACCCAGGGCCTCGCCTTCGCCGGCCTCTTCGCCTACCTGTCCGGTTCCTCGTTCGTCCTCCAGGACGTCTTCGGCCTCTCCGCCAGCACGTTCAGCCTGGTATTCGGTGCCAATGCGCTCGCCTTCGTCGCCGTCGGCCAGCTCAACGCCCGCCTGCTCGACCGCTACGATCCCCGACCGCTGCTGGTCGGCGGTCTCGGTATCGGCTTGCTCGCCGCCCTCGGTGTGCTCGCCGGGGCACTGCTGAACAACCTGCCCGTGGTCATCGCCGCGCTCTTCGTCTTCCTCGGCTCGCTCGGCCTGGTGATGCCCAACGGGACCGCTCTCGCCCTGGACCGGCACGCCGCCCGCGCCGGCACCGCCGCAGCGCTGCTCGGCGGCATCCAGGCCGTGGTCGCCGCCAGCGCCGCTCCACTTGTCGGGCTCGGCGGCGAGGGCAGCGCGCTCCCGATGGCCGTGGTGCTCAGCGCCGCCGCAGCCGCCTCGCTCCTGATGCTGCTGACCCTCGCCCGCCCCTCCCGCGTGCGGTAGCTGCGACGGCGCCGGCTACTGTTCGGGCTGCTCCGGGTCGTTGGCGAGGGCGGCGGCGAGCCGCTCCAGGAAAGCGTCGACCTGCCCCATGTCGTAGCCGCGCAGCGCGACCTCCAGCGTCCTGCCGTCCAGCTCCGTCCTGACCGCCTGACGCTGCGCTGCCGTCCCCGAGGCGAGCGCATCCAGGCCCCGCCGGACCAGGTCGTCCACCATGCGCTTCTCATAGCCGCGCAGCGCCGTGTCGAAGACCGGCTCGGAGACAACTCCCGGCTGGCCCTCCCGGAGCTCGGCTCGATCCTGCCGGGCGTCGGTGAAGCGACCACCGCTGATCCGGTTCAACTCGGCGGCCACCTCGTCCGCGGACTCCCGCACGTCGGCGAGGCTGAGCAGCACCAGCGCGGGCCGGTCGTCGACCGGGCTTCGACCAACGAGCGGACGGTCGATTGTCGACCCGACGCCCGGGATCAGCAGCAACGACGGGGTAGCCGGTCCCGCAGCCGCTGCCCCTGCGGGTTGGCCCAGCACGATCGTGTCGATCTCGGCCCACGGCACCAACCGGTTGAGCCCGGCGACCCTCAGGTCCAGCCCGTCGGGGCCGATCCGGAACCGGAACGGTCGCAGCGACCGAGCGGTGATCCAACCACCCGTCAGGAGCGCGGCACCGGCGAAGACCGATGCGCCCATCCCGGGAGAGCCAAGCAGGAGGGAGAGCCCGAACGCGAGCAGCAGCACCCCGGGCGCCAGCGAACGTCGATTCCTGCGCAGCTCCATGACGACACCTCGATCAGCTGAGTGGCGTGCAGAGCATGGCACGCCGCCGCAACAAGCGCTGACCCTGTCGGCGTCGGCCGCCGCTGATCCCTGACACACAGACGCATTCATGTCGCTGTGACATGTCGCCGGGTCGCCGGGTCGGGTCAGGGTGCGCCGAAGTCGGGGACGGTGATCGTGCCGTCCGCGGCGATCGGGAAGCCGGGATTCCAGGCGATCTCCCAGAGGTGCCCGTCCGGGTCCGTGAAGTAGCCGGCGTACCCGCCGTAGGAGGTGTCGCGGGCCGGTTGGGTGACCTTGGCACCGGCCCGGGCGGCTGCGGTCATCAGCTGATCCACCTCGGCGCGCTCGCGTACGTTGTGGGCCAGCGCGACCCCGGCGAACCCGCCCGTGCCCCGGTCCTCGACACCGGCGTCCTCGGCCAGCGACTGCCGCCCCCACAGCACCACGGCGAGCCCGCCGGCCTGGAAGAACACGGTCTGCTCGACCTCCTGGCCCTGCCAGCCGAGTTGCCGGTAGAAGTCGCGGGACCGGCCCAGGTCGGCGACGCCGAGCGTGATCAGGCTGAGTCGCTGTTCCATCGTGGGAAGGTAACCCGGAGCTGCGACGGCTACCCGAGGGGGACCTGGACGGCGACGTCGTGTTTCGGGTACAGCGAGGCGAACTGGTCAGCACCGTACTTGTCGCGGAACATCGCCACGACGTGGTCGACCCGGTCGGCTTCGGTGATCGGGGTGGCGCTGGAGCTCAGCGCGGTGCCGTCGACAGCCAACTGGACCATCGGGGTCTGCTTGACGTTCTTGTACCACTGACTGTCCGAGCCGGTCACCGGCACCAGGAACACGTTGTCGTCCTCCTGCACGAACCAGACCGGATGGGTGATCTGCCGCCCGGTCCGGCGGCCGGTCACCGTCAGCTCGACCTCCTGTACGCCATCAAGTGCGTCACCTATCGCGTTGGTCATGGTGTCCCCCCGGCTGCTTGCCCCGACGATGCCTCTGCTGGCCAGGCTAGGGACCGACGCCGGGCCGCGTCGCCGGATCCGGCAGCTTCGCCCGGCGGAAACAGAGAACTCCCGGTGCCGCGTGGCGCGGCACCGGGAGTTCCTGCTGAGGTCAGCTCAGCGGAGCGCCGCCGGGCTGGACCACGTTGTTGACCGTCAACGTGTACGGGGCGTACTGCGTGACCTGCTCGGTCGGCTCGTCGTAGGCGACGATGGCGACCACCTTCGGGAAGGCGGACAGCAGCGCCGTCTGGATCAGACCGAGGGTGAAGTTGGACTTGCCGTCGGCCTCCACCTGGTAGGCCAGCTTGAGCTTCTCGTTGATGCCGACGAAGCGGACGTTCCAGTTCGCCACCGGCGTCGGGTTGATCTCCGACGGCGAGTCGAACGGCTCCAGGCTCGAACCGTCGCTGACCAGCGTGCCGCCGACCGCGATGTCGTCGATCAGCAGACCGCCCTCGTTGACCCCACCGTCGCTGACGTACCGGAAGCTGACCAGCACGTCCTGCCCGGCGTACGCGGACAGGTCGAACGAGTGCGGCTGGAAGCCGTCGGTGGTGCCGTTCAGCGCCGGACCGAGCGGACCGGCGACGGTCTCCTCACCGGGGATGACGGTGTAGCTCTCGCCGCCGTCGGTGGAGACGCTGACGTAGCCGTAGTCGTAGCCGGCCTCGGCACCGTACTTCGCCAGGAAGGTAAGCGTCGGGTCGGCGGCCGGCACGGTCACCGGGGTGACCGCGGCGACGTCCAGGCTGTTGCCGTTGCCGGACCACAGCACCGGGTTGCCGCTGCGATCCGGGTCGTCGCTGACGACCTGCCAGGCCAGCGGGACCGGCGGCAACGTCTTCGCGCCCTGGAACTTGATCGAACGCAGATCGCCCAGGCCCAGCGGCTTACCGTTGGCCTTCTGCAAGGTGACGTAGTCGGCGCCGTTGGGTGCTGCGCCGCCAGCCGCGTACGAGGCGGGGTTGGCCAGGTTCACGGTGGCGTCGAGGCTGGCCGTGGTGACCCGGCGCTTGTCCACCCCGAGCATGATGCCCCGCTTGGAGTTCCCGACGATCCGGTCCACCAGGTTCATCGTCTGGTAGTCGTGGATCACCTTGTACATGTCCTTGACGCCTTCGGCCTTCAGCGCAGCCTCAAGGCTGGCGAAGCCCTGAAGCTCACCGTCGCGGTGCAGCCGCGAGATGAAGTCCAGGCCGTAGCGGTCGTACAGGAACAGCACGAACGAGTAGACGTTGCCGTAGTCGGCCAGCACGCCACTCGACGTGCTGCCCTCGTTCCACAGGTTTATCGAGTTCTCCGGGCCACCACAGTCCCGTGGATTCGTGTTGTAGTCCGTCTGGACGATGCCGAAGCCCTGGAAGCAGTAGATGTGGCTGTCGGTGCCGGGCTCGTCGACTCGGGCGGTGGCGTCGACGTACCCGGCGAGCGTCTGCACGAAGTCGGAAAGACCCTCGTTCAGCCAGGTCGTCTCGAACGGGTCGGTGTAGTAGTGCGCCAGGTGCTGCCACTCGTGGATGAACGTGCCCTCGTACAGCTGCGGGCGGGCCGGCCGGCTGGTGCACAGGTCGTCGGTCGGCTCGTTCGGCGGGTTCGCGCCGGTGCGGTGCGCCCAGTCGAACGCGTCGACAGTCATGATGTTGCGGTCGAGCAGCTCGTTGAAGAGCGAGAAGTGGAACCCGGCGATGTAGCTGGGGGCGGCCGGGAAGTCGTAGAAGTTGTCGTCGCGTACGTTGTCGACGAGCGTGACCGTCCGGTTGCCGGCACCGGTGAAGTCCCCGCCGATCTGCGCGTTGCTGCCGTCCCGCTCCGGCGGGGTGCTGAACGCGGCCGTCGACTTCGGGTACATGTTGGTGTCGAACTCGTGGATCAGGCCCGCGACCTGCTCGTCGGTGACCACCGTGGAGTTCGGGATCTGCCGGCGGCAGTCACCCTCCGGGAACTCCGTGTCGTTGGCGACCCACACCTCGATGTTGTCGCCCACGCCACGCAGCGTGTAGTCCTTCAGGTAGATCTCGCCCAGGTAGTCGTCAAGCGCGAGCCACTGCCGCACCGTGCCGACCGGCGGCGTCTCGGCCGCCGCCGCCTTCGACCGGGCCTGGGTACGCGGCTGATACTGGGTCGGGGCCTCCAGACGCTGCCCGTTGAAGGTGAAGTCCTTGCGGGTCAGCTCCCGGACATCACTGGCGAGCCCGGTTGCCGGGGCCGGCACCGGCTTGACGGTCGCGGCCTCCGGGGTGGCCGAGGCGGCGGTCGGCTGAGCGATGACGAGTAACGGTAGGACGATGGCGCTGGCTGCTATCCCCGCGAAGCGGCGTCGTGCCACGAAACCTCCTCATAGGTGGAAGACCACCGGCCCGGGGTGGCCCGGGCGCCAGTGGATCTACGCACGCTGATCGAGCGTCCCCGTATCCTGTGCACGTCGCCCCCGATCAGGCAACCCTTCACCGGAATCAATCGAGGTGGTGAGGCTTTCGCGCCAAGCGCCCGATCAGCCGCAGTTACCCCAGCTGTACCGGCCGGCGCTCTGCCAGCTCGTGAAATACAGGACCTCGCCGTTGTACATGACGCACTTGTCCCGGGCGGAGCGCTGAATCGCCGCGTAGTACTTGTAGCTGCCCGGGTCGTAGGCCCAGGAACCGCCCTGCACCCGGATCCCGGCGGAAACCCCGGTCGTCGAGCCCACCGCCACCCGCTTGAGGGTGACGACACAGTTGTACCCGCTGGCGCTGTTGTACATCAGGTAGACATCGCCCACCTTGGTGCCATCCGGTGCGGAAATCGACCGGTGGCCGTCAGTGGTGTGGGCCCAGGAACCACCGAAATCGTTGTTGCACGCCTGTGCCGCGGTGAACGGATTCGTCGCGGCCTGTGCCGGCGACGCGAGCGTCACCGCCGTCACCGTCGCCGAGACAATCGAGATGGCCAGTCGTCGTGCCAGTCCCCGCATTACGCCCTCCTGATGCTCCGGCGCGAAGATCGCGCACCTGCGCTGGCATCCTGCCACATTGGAGGCTCACCAAGATCCACGGTCCGCCGACCGGGGGTCTGTGCAACGCGGTCCGGGCTGATCGGGTGGTGCCGACCTGGCCGGAGGCGGTTTCAGTCGAGTTCGACGAAGGGGCGGTTGAGGTGCGCGGTGGCGAGCACCGCGCGTTGACGGCGGGCCGTGTCGAGCAGGCTGCGGCGGGTCAGCCGGGCCAGGTCCTGGTCCGCCTCGTACCGGTAGGCGACGTCCGGGTCGGCGACCTGGACGGCGTGGACGAGCACGTCACCGGTGACCACCACCTGGTCGTGACGGCCACCCTCCACCAGCACCGACTGGTGCCCCGGGGTGTGGCCGGGCGTGGGCACCACCCGGATGCGGTCACCGCGGCGGCCGGCGGCAGTGCGACGGTCGGCCCCCGCCCGGGCACCGCTGAGCACCACCGGACCGTCCACCGAGTGCAGTTGCCCCGCCGCCCGCAACGGCCGCACCACGTACCCCAGCATCTCGCTGCCGCCCGCTTCCAGCGCGTCGAGTTCACGCTGCTGCACCACGTACCGTGCGTTGGGGAACATCGGCATGCCCTCGGCGGTGACCGCCCAGCCGGCGTGGTCCTCGTGCAGGTGCGTCAGCACCACCGTGTCCACCCGCCGCACGTCGATCCCGTTGCCGGCCAGCAACTGCGGCAGCGCGCCCGGCACCGGCGCCCACGCCGAGGCCGGGCTGCCTTCCGGCCCGACACCGGTGTCCACAAGCGTGTACCGGTCGCCGGGCCGGCGGATGGCGTAGCAGCGGAAGTCCAGGTGCCACGTCCGGTCCGGCCCGAACGCGGCCGGGTCGATGCGCCGTGCCGCCGCCCAGTCATTTCCCGACGCCCCGGAGAAGGCGTCGTCGTAGCTGAGAAAGAACGGGCCGGCAGCGTCGGTAAGCGCCAGCACCTCGAAGCAGCCCACCGAGCGGACAGCTGACCGGCCCGGCCGCGCCTCCGCCGGCCCGGCTGCTGCGTGCGCGGGCGGCGCTTCCGCCTGCGCAGGCCGGCCGGCGAGGACACCCCCGCCCACGGCCGCCGCCCCCAGCAGCAACGTCCGCCGCCTCACCAATCCTTCGGAGTACGACACTGAGATCCCCTTCCCACGGTCCACGCCGACCGCCGTCGCAGGGCCGGCTGGGTGTGCAACTTCGGGGAAGGTGTCCCCTCGCCGCGGCGGGAGGCGACTCTTTCCCCGTAGTTGTCAGGGGATCAGCGGGGCGAGGGCGGGTGCCAACGATTCGAGGGGGTTCTAATGTTGGCGAGTGTTGACTCTGCACGTCGACGCGGAACGGCTCGTCCGGTCACGGTTTGCGCTGTCGCGGCTGACGGAGGTCACAAACGCGCTGGAGGTGCTCGCCCACCCCGAGCGGGCACCGTACGCCCGCAGCTGGGTGACCCAGACTCGGCGTACCCTCGACCCGGGCTCGGTCGACGTGCTGTTCGCGCTGGTCAACGGGGCCGCCGCGTACATCCCGGATTTTCTGTCCCCGCTGCCCGGCAGCTACCAGCCCACCCTCGATGAGGAACTCGCGGCCGTGGCGGCGACCACCGCCGAGGACGTCGACCGGCAGCTGCGGACGGCGTTCCGGATCGGCCCGCCCCCGCCGGTCCTGTTGGAACGCAGCCCGACCGGACGCGACCCTCGGCCACCACTGCCGGCCACGGTCGCCGAGCTCCTGGCCCGACGTGGCGAGGAGGCGCTGCTCACCTGCGTCGTCGACCAGCTCGCCCGCTTCTGGCGGCACACGCAGGTCGACCTGTGGCCGACCCTGCACCGGGTACTCGACGAGGACATCCGCCACCGCGCCACACTTGCCACCCGGACCGGCCTCGCCGACATCGTCCGTACCCTCGATCCGAGGCTGACCTGGGACGGCCGCCGGGTAACCCTCGACTCGCCCGCCGAGCTGTCCCTCGACGCGGCGCAGGGGCTCATCCTGTCCCCGTCGGCGTTCCTGCCCCGCCCAGCGGTGTACCTGGGCGCACCCGGCCTGATCATGGTCGGCTACCCGGCGCGGGGGCGAGGTCAGGTGTGGTCGCTGCCCGCGCCGGCCAGCGAGGAGACCGGCATTCTCGGCGCGCGTCGGGCCGCACTGCTGAGCGACCTGGCTACGCCGCTGACCACCACCGAACTGGCGGCGCGGCACGGGATCAGCCCGGCCACCGTGTCGTACCACCTGGGGCGGCTGCGCCGGGCCGGGCTCGTCGTGTCGCGGCGGGAAGGGCATGAGGTCCGGTACGAGCGGACGCAGGCGGCGGTGGAGCTGCTGCGGGCGCTGCGCAGCGGCGACGGCTGGCACGGCTGATGATCGGCGAAGCCCGGCTCTGGTGCTGCTCTCCGGTCGCCCTTTACCGTTCACGCGGCGATGGCGCGGGCGGCGGCGTACATGTCGGCCGGCAGGGGGTGCCGCAGCTCCCAGAGGACCCGCATCGGTCGGTCGCCGGTGTGCTCCTGGTAGGTCATCGGGCCGGCGTACAGGTAGGCAGGCGCACCCAGGTCACGGTCCGGGATCCTGGTCTCCCGCACGAAGAGATGCACGGTGGAGCCGCGTGCGGCGTGATGGATGTAGCGCTGGCCGGTCGCTGACGCCGACGACGTGGTGCTCTGCGACTCCCACTGGAAGAGCGTGTCGGTGACGGCCCGGTCGGCGTACATCGTGGTGGGGGAGTAGTGCTGCTCGGACTTGACCAGGGTGACGAAGAAGATGTCAGCCCTGGCGTCCGGCAGCCACTTCACCCCTTCCCGCAGCGACCCCGGGTTCGGCATGCCGAAGGCGGCACACGCCTCGTTGCGGCTGTACCGGGCGTGCACCTTCAGCGGCAGCCCATCAACCGGCACCGTCACCCGGTGAATCCGCTCGCGCAGCACCTCGGCGACCTGTCGCAGCTCGGCACAACGTGGCGGCTCGGCCCGGAGCCGCGCCAGTCGTTCCCCGCGCTGGCTCAGTGGCGCGTTCGGCCCCCACAGGTCGAAGTGCAGCATGTCCCACAGCCGCCCGGTCTCTGGCCGCTCGCCGGCCGCCACCCGGGCCAGCAGGTCGAGCCGGTCGGGGTCGTCCAGGTGCAGCATCCGCCCGATGGCCCGACCCAACTCGCGGTCGTCCTGTCCACCCGGCGAGCTTTCCAGCCCGGCGAGCCGCCGCAGCCCGGTCCACCCGCCGTAGCTCGCCGACCGGTAGACGTCCTCGATCTCCACGCCGGCCTCGCGCAGGAACTCGCCCAGGCTCACGTCCCCGAGCAGCCGCAGCTCCTTCACCAGCCCGGTCTTCGAGGTCGGCATCGCCGAGCGCAGGTTGGCCAGCACGATGTCCTTGGCCACCCGGTCGAGCTGGATGTGGCAGCCGCTCGGCAGGGACGGGAAGTCGTCGCGTACCGCCTCGGTTATCGCGCGGCGGCTGACCCCGGTCAGAGCGCGCCAGCGTAGGTCGAAGCGGAAGTTGGCGTGCTGCCCGCCGATGAAGTCGAGCACGGTCAGGCACGGCTTGTCGTCGTCCAGGCGCAGTCCACGGCCGAGCTGCTGAAGGAAAATCGTGGCGCTCTCGGTGGGCCGCAGCATCAGGATCGTGTCGACCATCGGCAGGTCCACACCCTCGTTGAACAGGTCAACTGTGAACAGCACCTTGACCGTGCCGTCCCTGAACTCCTTGAGCAGCGCCTGCCGACCGGCACCGTCGACTCGGGAGGTGATCGCCGCCGACCGCACACCGTGCCTGCTGAACCAACCCGCCATGAACTCGGCGTGCCCGATGCTCACGCAGAACCCGAGCGCCCGCATCCGGTCGACATCGACGCTGTCCCGTACCGCCCGCAGCACCATCCGCGCCCGCGCGTCGTTGCCGGTGTAGACGCCGTCCAGCTCAGTCGGGTCGTACCCCTGCCCGCGCTTCCACCGCAGCTGCGACAGGTCGACATCGTCGTGCAGCCCGAAATACTGGAACGGCGCGAGCAGTTGCCGCTCCAGCGCCTCCCACAGATGCAGCTCAACGGCGGCGCGACCATCGAACCACCGCCGCACGTCGCCGCCGTCACTGCGGTCGGGCGTCGCCGTCAATCCCAGCAGTACGCGCGGCTTCAGCCGCTCCAACAATCGGGCGTACGTCGGCGCTTCCGCGTGATGGAACTCGTCGACGATCACCATGTCGTACGCCTCGGGGTCGATCTCCCGCCGGTGCAGCGACTGGATCGAGGCAAAGACGTGCCGCCAGTGCTGCGGCTCGCGGCCCCCGACGAGCGTCTCGCCGAAGCTACCGTCCCCCATGACCTGCCGGAACGTCGCCAGGCTCTGCCGCAGGATCTGCTCCTGATGCGCCACGAACAGCAACGAGTCGACGGCCTTCTCCCGATGCAGCCGGCGGTAGTCGAGCGCCGCCACCACCGTCTTGCCGGTACCGGTGGCCATCACCACCAGATTCCGCCAGCGGCCATGGACCTTCCGCTCGGCGTCCAGATCGGCAAGCACCTCGGCCTGGTACGGGTACGGCCGAACATCCAGGTTGGCGATCTCGGTCGACGCTTCGTCGCGCCGCTCCCCACGCAGCGCTGTGCGCAGCCGCTCTGCGTCCCTGCCCGGCTGGTAATCCTCGAACGCCGGGTCGTGCCAGTAGTCCTCGAACGTGGCGGTGAACGTGTCGATGACGTACGGCTGCTCGACGTTGGAGATCCTGACGTTCCACTCCAACCCGTCGACAAGCGCCGCCTTCGACAGGTTCGACGACCCGACGTACGCGGTGGTCATGCCGTTGTTGCGGCGGAACAGCCACGCTTTGGCGTGCAGCCGGGTGGTACGCGTCTCGTAGGAGATCTTGATGTCAGCGCCGAGTTCGGCGAGGCGGTCGAGGGCGCGTTGGTCGGTCGCCCCTAGGTACGTCGTGGTGATGACCCGGAGCCGGCCACCTCGGTCGATCAGGTCGCGGATGGCGGGCTCGATGATGCGCAGGCCATGCCACTTGATGAACGCGCAGAGCAGGTCGACCCGGTCTGCGGAGGCCATCTCATGGGTGACCTCGTGACCGATGCGCGGCTGGTGACGGCCGTTGACGAGGAGCGCACCGGACGAGAGCGGGGTGGTGGGGCGCGGCGGGAAGGTGGGCTGCGCGGGTGGGGTGGGCGGGGCGGCGATGGCGTGCAGCAAGCGCTGGGCGTCCGTGATCTGGTCGGCGTTGTCGACCGCGCGCGGCTCGGCCCGGCCGATGTTCTCGGCGATCCGGTTGGCCAACTCAACCTGGCGAGCTAGCTTGTCCTCGCCACCGCCGACGGCGAGCAGCGCCCGCCGGGCCAAGCCTGCGATGTGCCGAGAGAGCACGTCGGGCGCATCGGCCAATTCGATCTTGTCGTGTTGGACCAAGGCCGGGGCAACCTGTCGAAGTCGCTCGGCGAGCTGTTCGGTGATCAAGTGCTCGTAGATACCTCGGTCAAGGTCGGCCACGCCGGGAACCTAACAATTCCCGCAGGCGGACGCCGCCCCGCACACGCCGATCGCTTCAGTCGTGGTAGGGGTGCCGGGCGAACAGCTCGACCACCCGGGCGTGCCGATTGCACCTTGTGCCACGTCGGCTCTCCCTCGGTAGGCAAACCGTCAGCCGACCTGGGCATACTCTGCCCGGGTCCGCTCGCCTGCCGGGAGGCTACCGCATGCCACAGCGCCGCCATTGGCACGAACTTCCCGAAGAAATACGCCAACGCGTTGAACATCGGGCAGGCGCTGTCCATGCGGCCTACTCCGTACCGACCGGTGCCTCCTGCGACCTGGCCGCCGTTATCGACACCGACGCCGGCCGAGTCTTCTGCAAGGGCGGCGAGACCGATGGTCCGACCGCCTGGCTCTACCGCAACGAGGCCCGCGTCAACCCCTGGCTACCCGATGTGGCGCCCCGCCTGCGCTGGACGATTGAGGCGAAGGGCTGGTTGATGCTCGGCTTCGAGTACGTTGCCGGCCGGCATGCCGATCTTGCTCCAGGCTCGCCGGATCTGACTGCGGTCGCGGACCTGCTCGGCACCCAGAGCCGTCTCCTGACTCCAAGCCCGCCTGTCCGGGTGCAGCGCTTCGCCGACCGTTGGTGCGGCCTGATCGCTCCCGAACTGGTGGACGGCGACACGCTCCTGCACACCGACATGACGCCGCGGAACTTCCTCGTCGCCGATCGGCTGCGGCTCGTCGACTGGTCCAGCCCGGCGCTCGGCGCGGCGTGGATCGACACCGCCCTCATGTTGGTCCGCCTCGTCCGCGCCGGCCATCCGCCCGCCGAAGCCGAGGCATGGGCCGGGCAGATCCCGAATTGGGCGCATGCCTCCGAGGAAGCGCTGGATGCCTTCGCCGGCGGGCTGTTGCGCCTGTGGGAGCGCAAGCAGCGGTCCGCACCAAGCCCCCACCACGGACCGTTGCTCCGTGCCGCCCGCGAGTGGCGGGACCACCTGGCGACTCGCAAGAGCCGATAGCCGACGGCAACGGACAAGTGCCTATCAGCTAGTCGAGCAGGTCATCCGGCCCGCCCCGCTGATTCCGCTACTTCAGGACCACGACGGCTCGTGCGCGGTCACCGAGGAGTAGCCTCCGGGCATGCCCGAGCGCTTGAGCGACGACCTGCTGGCTGGCTTCACGTCTCCCGTGCCATACACGGTGGAGGCTGTGGCCGAAGCTCCCCGCGCGCCCGGCGTGCATGTGGTCCTCGACGGCGGCACGGTGATCTACGTGGGTCGGACCGGGAACCTACGCAGCCGCCTCCGGCAGCACCTGACCGGCAATCGCGAGTCGTCGGTGCTGCACGAGCAGGTCGGCCAGATTCTCGACAAGCAGGGCCCGGTGGCGAGCCCGCACGACATCGCCGACTGGCTGGGCCGGCGGGAGATCCGCTGGCAGGAGACCGACAACCCGGAGGGTACCAAGGAAGCGCTGGTCTTGGCCCTCAAGCCGCGCTTCAACCGTCAGGTGCCGCACCCGCGCCGCTGAGCCTGGTCGTGCTGCCTGCAATACACCGACGGACAATTGAGTGCCGGAGGTTATGCGAACCGGAGACGGTGAACGGCCGTATGCCAATCCAGTTCAGCAGGTAGGGGTGTCACGGCGACCGCCGCGTCCTGTAGCAATCGCAGGTGCCGGTCATAGCTCGGGTGTGCGGTCAACTGCTCCTTGACGTTCGGAAACGCATGGACCGGGATGCCCGCACCGAGCGCTTCGTTGAGGATGCCGAGCGCGAGGGTGTCGTTGATGCCCTGAGCCCACTTGTTGATGACGTTGAAGGTGGCGGGCACGACGGCGACGGCCGTGGCCGGCGGATGCGGCTCCGGCTCGCCGGGCTTCCGCCATTCCACCCGCACGGGGTAGCCGGTCTGCGCTGCTAGCGCCTCTCGGTCGATCCAGGTCGCGGCGGTCGGGGTGGCAGTGAGACAGACGGTCCAGCTGTCTTCCTGTAGTAGATCGATCAGCTCACCGATCCTCAGCACCGGAGGCGCCGCGCAGACGACCAGGGCGAGTACGCGTGACTGGCTCATGCCAGCAGTCCGGCCCGCTCCGCGAGTGGCCGTAGTCCTGGCGTCGCCGTCCGGCGCTCCTTCGCCAACAGGTGGAGCAGGAGCGTGCGGGCCTGTACGTTCGCGTACACCATCTCGGCGGCAACCCGCTCGGCTTCGAGCAAGTGAAGCACGCAGATCGACCTGTCATTGGACGACATCAGCGCTGCCGCCGCCAGGTCGACGTGCACCTGTGCCCTCCGGCCAACCAGCACGATGGGCAGTCGCGACGTGTCGAGCCGAGCACCAATCTCCATGGCCTGGTCCGGGTTACCCGCGCGCACGGCGGCCGATACCGCGTGAATGACGACGTTCGTTGGGCCGAAGCCCGTCCACAGCCGGTTGCGGTCGGCGCCCAACGTCGTTGCCAGCCGTTCGGCACGCGTGAGGAAGTAGCCCGCTTGCTTCGTGTCGCCCTGCGCAGCAGTCATGACGGCAGCAAGAAGTAGTAGCGCTCCCTGAGCGGAGAGCAGGTCAGGGTTGGAGGTTGAAGCAGCCGAAGCCAATGAGTCGATGCTGGTTCGTGCCACCTGCTCGGCTTCTACCGATCTTCCGGGCTGCCCCATCAAACCGCATGCCGCCTGGTAGGCGGCAACAGCAGCAAGCGCCCGATCGTCGGCCAGACGTGCGGCGGTGGACGCCCGGTCAGCCGTCAACAGGGTCGCCTCACCGTCACCCACCTTGGCGGCGAGCTTGGAGGCGGCGATGTAGGCGGCGGCGAGCAGCCGAAACGCACTGGTGCGGTGTATGCCGGCGGCGCTGCTGGTCAGGGCCGTCGCATGGCTGAGCACATCCGGCATCAGGCGGGCCGCCGACGTGTAGCTCGCTCGCTGGTAGAGGTTGTGCACCCTGCCCACAGCACGCCGGACCTCGGGCAGCGGTGGTGCCGGTTGTGCTGAGTCCGTGAGGTAGGTGCTGAGGAAGGTCCGAAGGCCATTCAAGAGATCAGACCTAGCGGCGGCGGAAACGGGATCACGCTCCATGTCCCTCACGGCCTGCCCTCGATGCGCTGCCACTGACACGTCGACGAGCATGTCGTCGAGCTGTTCGAGCGTAACGCGCAACGCGGACGCAATTCGGGTGCGATGCCACGGCTGCGGGTCGGTCTCCGCGTTCTCCCACCGCACCACAGTGGACCGCTCCACACCAAGAGTGTCGGCCAGACGCTCCTGGCTGTATCCGAGCGCCTTACGCCGCTGGCAGAGTCGCTGTCGCTTCAAGGCCACGGCCGATCTCCCTCCGCTTTGGCGTCACTGTAGTAACCCTGCGTCGACCACGCGGGTACGCAGATGCCTCTTTTCTGCGTCACGCAGGCCCCTCCGGCGCTGTAGTACCTGCTCAAGTGCTCGCCGAGGCTGGACACGAGGCCCGGGGCGGGTGCTGGGCTCCGGTGGTACCGGCCCCCGACGGTGCGCCGTCCCCGCCCGCCTCGGTGCCGCAACCACAGCAGGGGAGGGACATGGATTCGATCGACGAGGTGCTCGGCGAGCTGCCGATGCCGCCGTACGTGACCGCAGAGGATGTCGGTTTCGCCGTGCGGGCGGTGACCGTACACGCCGCCGAGCAGTGGCCCGAGGGGCCGCGCTGCCGGAACGATCGTGCGCCGCATCCGTGTCGGCTGCATCGGTGGGGGCGGCGGGTGCTGGACCGGCGTGGCCTCAGCGACCGGCAGGTGCAGGCGCTGATCGCCGAGCAGGAGGCACCGCGGAAATGATCTACCTGTCCGGGGAACGCCTGCACCCCCATCACATCCGCACCGCCGAATTCGACAGGCGCTGGCGGGGTCTCGACCCGCACCAGGTGTACGACTACCTGAACCGAGCGGCCGACGAGATCGACAGGCTGCACCGGGAGCTGACGACCGCCAACACCGAGGCCGAGCGGATCCGGCAGGCGCTGCGGCAGTGGCAGTCCCGGCACGCCGACGGCCGGCAGGCCCGGCACGCCGACCGTCGGCCGGCAACCCACGACCATCAAACGGGGGAGCGGCGGTGAGCCGGGAGGCGGTGACCCGTTGGCTGCGGCTGGTCGAGGCGGACGCGGAACTGTCTGCGTACCTCATCGGGGTTGATCGGGACCGGCTCGCCGCGCACCTGGCCCGGCAGCTGGCGGCCGGCGGACCGATTCTGGACGGCTGGCCGGGGCTGCCGGAGGCGCAGCGGCGGCGGGCCGCCGACTACCTGGCCGGGGTTCTCTCCGCCCGCAACCACCCGGTCATCGACGAGGCCGCCGCACGTTTCCGGGCCGAGCTGCGCTGCCCGGGGTTGCTGCCGGAGCGGGCGACGGCGCTCGTCGTCGCCGCGCTGGCCCGGCTGGTCGGGGGCGGCGGTGATCGGGCCGGGCGGTTGGCGTTGCTGGCGGTGCTCGGCCGGGTGCACCGCCGGTACCGGCTGCGACCCGAACACGGTCCACTGATCGGTGCCGCGTTGGCGCCGGTGGCACCACGGCTGTGCCCGCAACAGGCCGGCTGGGAGCGACGGTGGCTGCGGGCCTGGGCGCTCGTCGAGCGCGCCGCCGGGCGGATGGGCGACGGGCCGGCGTTCTGGCCCGTCGAGGTGGTCGGCCGCGACCTGGCCGCCGAGGGCATCGCCATCCTGACGGTACGCCCCTGGCGGCGGCTGCCGTTCCGCCCCGGCCAGGCGGTGCCGCTCTGCGTGCCGCAACATCCCGGCCGGTGGCGCTGGTACTGCCCGGCCAACGCCCCGCGCTCCGACGGCACCGTCGAGCTGCACGTCCGCGCGGTCCCCGCCGGCACCGTCTCCCGCAGCCTCGTCCACGAGGTACGCCCCAACGACCTGCTTCATGTCGGCCCACCCGTCGACATCGGCCTCAGCCTGCCCACCGCCCCGGAGCTGTCCCCTCCTGACTGCCCCGACGAGGCGGCATCCGCCAGGGCTGAGCCGGCCAGGGCGGGACGAGCCACTGCCCGGGATCTGCTGCTGGTGGCCGGTGGTACCGGGCTGGCCCCGCTGCACGCCCTGGTCGAGCAGGTGGCCGCCGCACCGGTCGGTCGTCGGGTGACCCTGATCGTCGGCGCACGCACTATCGCCGACCTCTACGACGCGATCACCCTGGACAAGCTCGACCAGGCACACCCCTGGCTGACCGTCGTCCCGACCTTCTCCCACGACCCGTTCGCCGCCCCCGCCGAACAGGGCGACGCCCTGACCCTCGGCCTCTACCACTACCGCCCCGGCCAACACGCCTACGTCTGCGGCCCACCCGCGATGCTCAACGTTGCCCGGCATCGACTACCCGCCGCCGGAATACCCACCAACCGGCTTTTCCTGCCGGCCATCTACTGACGATCCCGGACGGCGACCTTGTGCTGGGACGTTTCCGCTCGCGATAAATCGGCAGCCTTGCTGGTGATCCTGACGATCCTCGTGGCGGTCCGGCTGTCCCTGGAAGCGCCGGGACCGGCAGGCTGCGCAAGACGCCGGTGCTGTGGGTCGGGCACGAGGGGCGGTGTGCAGCCTGCCCCCCATCCGGAAGGGATGAGGTCGAATTCCCGTCGCTGGGATGTCCGCCGATCAGATTCGTCTTCCTGTGCTCATTAGATAACGAATAGAAATTTGCATCGAGCAGTTGCTTTTCTGCCCGTAATTGGGGAGATTCGAGAATGGTGAGGAGCTGTTCTTGGGTCCACTCCTGGTGATCTGAGCTGGGCTTTTCCTAGGCTGGAGCGGGGTCGCCGGCACCCTTGAAGAGCGGGAGCCGGCTCGTTTTCCGGGCTGACCGTCCGGTGTCGAATGCTGCGCTGCGGGGGTGCCGCCAATGCCGACCATCATCCGTTTTCGTGCCCTGCTCACCGTGATTGTCGCCGTACTCCTCGCCGGAGTGACGGTGCCCGCGCCGGCCCTGGCTGCGCCGGCGCCGCGGACCGCGATGCGCACGGAGGTGGCGCGGTACCTTGCCGCCCACCCGGGCGGCACGGTGCTCAACGACAACGAGATCAGCTACCGGGGCGGAGAGCTGATCGTCACCCTCGATGCCCCGGTGGGCACCTATGGGGTGGCCGACTGCCCCTCGGGCTGGTTCTGCTTCTACGAGTGGCCGAACTACGGCTACCCGCGCGGCAAGCTGTCCTCCTGCGGCTGGCAGAACCTCTCCACCTGGAGTTGGCAGTTCCGGGTGGAGTCGGCGCACTACAACCTCGGCAGCGGCCATGTCGGTTTCTACTATCACAACCAGGAACTGTTCCGGATCAACCCGAGCAAGCGACTGCACAGCGACGCCGGTCAGTGGCGCAACTGGGCGAACCGCGTCTACCGGCACTGTCCCTGAGCCGTGCCCGCTGCTACCGACAGGCAGTGTCCATGGTGTCCGTCCGCGTGCTGGTGAGCAACGTGTGTCGGCTGAGCTGCAGGTCGCCCTGGGTGAGGTCGTGCCGGAGCAGCCGGCCGCTGCCGTCGAAGAGCAACGTGTCCCACCGGCCATCCTGGTCCTCCGCCTGGAAGGCGACGCCGGGCTCGCCGTCGTCGTTCCGCAAGCTGCCGGCGAACTCGACGCCCGACATCTCGGCGAGTTCCTCCAGCAACACGGCACGCTGCGCGGGTACGAGTGGGTGATGCAGCATTATGCGGGCGATCAGCCGCAGCATCCCGCTGGTGGTACGCAGTTCGGGCGGCTGCCTGCCCCACCCCCGCAACAACTGAGCGCGTAACGCCTCCGGATCGTCCTTCGGGACCGGGCTGACCTCGTCCATCCTGCCCGGGGCGAACGGCGTTGTGGTGGCACGTCTCGACCCGGCCGGACCGAACTCGGTCGCCACCTTCCTGCCGCCGAGATCGGCCGTGAACCACAGCTCGTACCGGTGGCGGCTGGGCGACGACCGGCTCTCATCGGTGTCCCAGGACTGCACCTCATAGCGGGTGCACGCGTATCGGCCCGACGGCGGTTCCTCCACCACCTTGGCGACGTGCTCGGCGAACTCTGCGAGGTCAGTGGGCAGGGCCGGGCCGCGGTCGTGGTCCCGGTCGGGGGCGGACGGAGTCTCCCGCTCGTTGTCCGGGGCGACGGTCAGCGTGGGGGCGGCGACGCGTTCGCCCCGTCGTTCGGGCAGCACGACGTATCCCACGGTGCCGGCCAACCCCACGCCGGCCAGGGCCATCAGGGTACGCAGGCGGAACAGTGGCGGACGAAGGCGGCTGCGGCGGGTGGAGGCGATGTCGTCCTGCCGTGGCAGGCGAGGGCGTGGTGCCTGTAAACGCGTCGCCGCTGCGTCGGCGGCCGTACCGGTGTGATTCGCCCGCCAACGCGCCGCCGCGTCGTCCCGACCCGTACGTGCCTCGCCAGGGACCTGCAGCGCCGGCTCACGTGCCGGCTCGGGGGTCGCCACGAGGGGGACGTCGCGCAGTTGGTCGGTAGACCAGCGGGCCGGCCATCCGAGGTCGAGCCGGCTCTCCGATCCGTCGGCGTCGTGCCGTGCGGCCAACAGCGCCGACGGCGCGGACCGCGACAGCTCCGCGGCCAGCGTCGCCGCGTCGTCGACCGGCAGCAGGTCCAGGTACGCCTCAAGCGCCTCCGCAGCCAGCCGCAGACACCACCGGCGTCCCGTGTCGCCGATGTCGTCGAAGGTGAGGTGGAGCAGGGCGTGGGCGACCAGCGTGAGGCGCCACTGCCGGCGCCAGTCCTTTCCGAAGCCCGCCTGCCGGGCGTGCTCCCTGCCGGTCTGATCAATCTTGTCGATGAGCTGCGCGAGCCCTCGCAGCAGTTTCTCCGGGTAGTGAGCGTCCGGGTTGATGAGGTAGCGGCGGAGGGCGTCGGCCTGGTCGCGCGGCAACTCGTCGCCGGGCTCGCCCACCGGTGTGCGGGGTGCGACCGTCCTGAGCAGCGTGCCCAGCAGGCCGAAGGCGATGTCCCGGGTGAGCGGCCCGTCGGCCTGGTATCCGCCGGGGTCGACCAGCAGGAACCGACCGTACTGTCGTTCACCCCTCTCGGACGGGATGAGGACGTTGCCGCCGTTGAGGTCGCCGTGGCTGTGACCGACGAGGCAGTCCATCTCTAGCCGGCTGAGCGGTGAGTCCGGGGCGGTGAGGAGGGTGAGCGGATTCGGGCGGCGGTCGCCGCCGAGGACCAGCCACGCACCGGCATCCTCGGGTACGCCGAGGTCGGCGGCCACGGCCAGCACCGAAGTCACGGTGGCCATCCGCTCTACCTCGCCCCGGACGAACTCGCCCACGCTGGTCGTTCTCGTGCATACGCGGGGGCCGTGCAATCCCGATTCGGGCGCGTTCCAGTGGTTGACGAGCCCGTCGACGATCAGCGGCAGGGCGATGAGTCGTTCCTTGTAGCTCAACGCCGCGTAAGTCGTGACCTCGTCACCGCCGTTCGCGAACTGCTGGATCAGCAGCCGCCGGTCGTCATCGACCCGGTACCAGCCGAGCAGCCGGACGATGTGCCGCTCGGCGAAGCTCGGTGGGGAATTCTGTGCCGCCTCGTGCCCGGCGGTTATGTCCTCCGCCGAGTTCGCCGAGACGACCTTGACGATGAGGTTCTGCCTCATCTCCCGCCCGCCCTTGTTCCAGATCGCCGTGACGCAGCAGAGCAGGGCATCGGTGCGGTGCGGATCGGGGGCGAACTCCTCCACGAGTCGGACGTCGGTCGCCCGGGTGTACTCCCTGATGGCCGACCTGACGGCGTCCGGAAGCTGACGACCAGGCGAGAGTCTGTTGCCCATCTGCGTCGTTGACCCTTCGGGGACAAGGAACGGGATGGGCTACAGCCCGCCCGGTCCAGCCGCACGTTCCACTGCGTGACGGCTCAATGTAGCTGACTGTGGGCTTAATCAGAATGTTCTCTGCATCCCGGCCCGAAAACTACTAAAAGGTAACTAGTGGATCACCTTGCGCTGCGATGACAGAACGGTGGGTGACATCTAGCGGTCTGGATTTAGAATCGGGTACCGGACCCGGGAGGCCATCGTGACCGACCCCGCCAAGTCCCTGCTCAGCCGCCAGACCGAGCCCGAGATGATGGCCCTGCTGCGGGCCATGTCCGGCTGTCATGCGCGAGCGCAACGACTCGACAACCTGCGAATGATCTTCTCAATCCTGCTCGGTGTGGCAGGCGCGGTGGTGGCCCTCACCGGCGTGTCGTCCACGGTGGTCACCGCGGTCGGGGCGCTCTGGGCGCTGGCCAACGCGGTCGGGTTGGGCACCTGGTCCCGCGGGCAGCTCGGCCGCGCCGCCGTGCTTCAGGAGATGTTCGACGTCCGGCTCTTCGGGCTGCCGTGGAACACTGTGGCTGCTGGGGGCGAGGTGAGCGCGGCGGAAGTCAGCCGCCTGCACCGGGCCTACCGGGGCGACGAACGCTACTTGCGCGACTACTACGAGGTGCCGGCTCTACCTACCCCGTACGACGTGCTCGCCTGCCAGCAGCAGAACCTCGGCTGGGGCGCCCGGGTGCGCCGCCGCTACGCCCACGTGGTACTCGGCGGCACGGCTGTGTGGGCCGTGCTGGGTGTCGTGTTCGGCGTGACCGCCGGACTGACCGTCTCGCAACTGCTGCTCCAGTGGTACGTGCCGTCGCTGGGCGCGCTGCTGCTCGGCCTGGAGATCTACCGCAGCCAGCGGGACGTGGCGGCCGAACGGGAGCAGGCCCTCGCCGTGATGCAGGAGCGGATCGCCGCCACGGTGGCACGGCACGGCGCGCACGGCAGCGCCGAGCTGTTCACCCTGGCCCGGCAGATCCAGGATCTGATCTTCCGCAGCCGCCAACGGCAGACCCGCGTGCCCGACTGGTTCTTCCGGCGCTTCCACGCTGCGGACCGGCACGACTTCCAGGCCGCCATGACCACCCTCACCCGCCTCCTCCACGACGCCCGGCTCCTGACCCCTCCCCGTGCCGCAGCTCGCTGACCACCCATATCCCTCTACTCGTCGATCTTGCACTTTCGGTCGGCGAGATGACCGGGCTGTGCGCATTTGTCCCGACTGAAAGTGCATGATCGCCGCAGGCGGGGGGTGGATGGGGTGGGGCTTTAGCATGGGCGGGGTTTGGGTTAAGTGGTCAGGAGTGGCGTACGGACGGTGGCTTCCAGATTCGCGCGAGCCGTTGACCTGTCCATCTCCTGCGGGGTATTCACTCGGGCGAACAGGACTACTCGCTCACCGCCACCTCACCGAGCGGGAGCGGGCCTGGGCACACCGCGTCCTGCGGCCGGCTGGTGCCGCACGCGGTCACCCCGCCGACGGGCAGCGACGCCTACACGGTTCGGTTCAGCGGGTATACCTCGGGCGGGTACTACGGGGTGTTCGCTTTCGACATCGAGGTGCACTTCCGGGCGCCGGCAAGCCGCCCCCGGAGCAGCGGGCGACCGTACCCCGCTGACGTTGAAGTTCCACCACGACGACCTGTGAGGTGCTTCGGCGGCAAAGCCTCAAATCCCCATTCTGCCTTTGCAATACCATGCAAGTAGGTCCGCGCCGGACGTGTCGGGGCCGAAGTCGACGATGTCCTGAGCGACCTCGATGAGCTGCTCACGGAAGTCCTCGTGCGCTCCGTTGTCCGGGTCCTCGCCGGTCCCCCTGACGTAGAGGACGATGAACGCTGCGGGCCGTCTGTCCTTCTTGGGGCGGATGACACGGCCCATCCGCTGGATCATCTGGCGCTTGCTTTTGCTCCCCGCCATGACCACGCCGAGCTCCGCCTGAGGGACGTCGATCCCCTCGTCCAGGACCCGCGGTGCGGTAAGCACCTTCAACTTTCCTTCTCTGAACCCTGCCAAGCGGTCCTTGCGTTCATGCTGCTGAAGCTCGCTGGTGAACGCTTCCGCCAGCACACCGTTCCTACGCAGCACGGCCGCCGCCTGTTCTGCACTTGTTGTGGTCTCGCCGAAGACGAGCCCACGGTCCGCCGTGGCGAAGACGAGCGCCAGTGAGGCAAGGGCTTCCTGCTTGCTGCGGCATTCGGCCAACACCTGACGACGCTTGGTGAACGCGTTCAGGTAATTCCGGGCGTCTCTGGTGCGGGGGTCTGCCGCGCTGCCCTGGCTGAGCCTGTTGACAGCACCTATGAACTCGCCGAACGGTTCCTCCGGGCAGCCATGGTCCAAGATCATCCGGCGTCGGAGAGCCCTCGCGCGCTCGTCGTACTCGTCGTGCCTCTCCTGTTCATCCGGGCTGAAGTGCACCCCTAGAAAGCCGACGCGAAACGGAGCCAGGATCTCGTCGGTCAAGCCCCGCTCGTAGCTGCATCCCGCCACCACCCGGCCGAAGTACGGCTCCAGGTGCTCGATCAAGCCGTTGTCCTCGCGCGCGTACGTCGCGGTCAACCCCAGCCGTGCACCGAAGCCCGGCTCGAGGGCATAGGCGAAGGTTGGCGCCCCGTAGCGGTGCACCTCGTCGGCGACGAGCAGGCCGGGGGCGCCCAGCGGCAACATCTGGTGTCTGGCGGCAGAGTGGACGATGGCCACGAGGACCGAGTGGTCGTGGAGCGAGTCCTCGTGACCGCCTCCGAAGCGACCCACACGGACGCCCGGAAGAGCACGCCGTAGCACGTCGTGCCACTGGTCGAGCAGTTCACGCCCGGGCACGAGCACAAGTACCCGCTCGGCGGCATCCACGGCTGCCGCGGCCGCCAGCACTCCGACAGTGGTCTTGCCGGTGCCGGTGACGGCTTCCACGACGCCTCGTCGGCCCTGAGTACGCCACGCGGCCAACGCCTCGGTCTGCCAGGCACGCGGCTCGTTGCCGCGATAGCACCTTGGCAGCGCTGTCGCGGCCGCCGCGAGGATCGCCGCAAAGTCGTCTGCCGCTTCAGCAGCCATGCGCCAACGCGGTGGCGTGGCGCCATCATGAGCGAACAAAACGCTGTTGGCGTACAGCGCCCGGTTGACGTCTGTTGTGGTCAAGTTGGGCTGACCCAGGCGCCGCAACCCCGCCAGCAGCTGCCGCTTGTTCTGGCCTGGCTGGTCCGCCAGCAGGTGTTGCAGCAACATCCACATCAGCTCCCGCTGCACCCCGTTACCCTTCGATATTTTGTTCAAAGCTGTTGGCATCGGGCCCTGCCCCACGGAGGCCCGCCTCGCGGCGGCGGTACAACGGCGGTCACGCCGGCCCACCCGCATACTCTGGCGTCGCTCGCTGGAAGCTGATCTTTGCATCCGGGAACGTGTCCCGCAGAGTGGTCAGCGTGGGTTCGGTATTGCGGCCCCAAATCCTCCGTATCACCCACGTGCGGCACCGCGCGTCGCTTCTCGTAAAGGGCACGGCAGTCCTCCTCAGGAGGAGATCAAGGCGGACAGGCCACCAGCTTCGGAAAACGCTTGGCGGAGGCGCAACTGGGCGGCGATGAACCACTCGACGTACTCGTCCCAGTCGTCAGTGCTGGTGATCTCGCCGGCCCGGTATTCCGCGATGCGGCACCCCTTGCGGCCCGCGAGCGGCTCAAACGACAGAGTCGGGTACGACGGTTCGAGCTTCGATCGGGCGGCGGCGAAGCGTTGGTCGTTGACCGCGGGGTCGGGGTCCTGGAAGAAGATCTCGCTACCTAGCCCCGACCTGCCGAACGTACAGGCGAACGACAGACCACTCGTGCCGCTCGGCAGCGACTGCCAGTTCTGCGGCAGCCCCTTGAGCGACGTCGTCCACTGCAGCCCGCGGCCGTGAACGGCGTTCAGGAATCTGCTCCAGAATTCCCGGTACGCAAGGCTCCTGCTGCTCATCGTCGCGTCAGCCTGAGCCAGGGACTTCACCCTCTTGCCCCAGTCGTTCGGTTGAACGACCAGGCGCATCAGCGGTGCCGGTGGCGAGTCGCCGATCCGGACTGCACTGATCTCGATCCCGAAGAAGCGGGTGTTTTCATCGGTCCTGTTGTTCAACCAGTCCAGGGCCGCCCGGTGCTCCTCACGGAAGTTCGTCGCGATCCACACCACATTCACCGGGTCGGTACCGCCGGCGTACGTCAGCAATTGGCCAAGATGGCTGTGGTCTGTCCTCTCCAACTGGTTCTCGATGATGACCGTCTCGTTCGTCGCTTCATCGACCCCCATGAGGTCGAGGGAGAAGCCGCCGACGGGATGCTCTGCGGCCGAAAGGGACAGCTGCATCCCGAGTACTCCGCCGAGCACGTCGGCGTTGGCGAGTAGCCACGGCGGGAACGTGTGTGCCTCGTGCTTCCACACCGTGCGGATGTCCACCGCGTCGAGCGTGCCCAGCTCGGACAGGGCTGCACCGTCCACTATCGTCATACGGCTGACCGTATCGGTTGCTGGCGGGCCAGCGCTTTCCCACGTGAAGGCTGGGCTTTGCTGCGGCCGGTCAGTGAGCATGGCCCGGGATGTCTGCCGCCGGTCGGCCGAATGGTCCGAACCCGGCCCGGTCAGGCCTGCGGGACGCCCGCGATCCGGAAGATTCACTAGCATCACCCGTCTCTCAGCGCGGTGTTCCGCCCGCAGATGCCGACCCCTGGCCGGATAAGGAGTGGCTGACATGCAAAGCAGCGGCAAAAGTCAATTCGACCGGTTGCTGGACGGGCCGTACTACGACGCGGTGGTGGCGGCGAACCGGGCGTACCTGAAGGTGGCGGTCCCCGATGCTGCCGCCACCGAACGCGAGTACTGGACGCTGTCCTGCCTGCCAAGCACGGCAACGTGGCCCCGCCGGCTCTCTGCCGTGTCGATGAAGACCATGGAAACCTTCGTCCTGCACGAGCCGACCGGTCAGGGGGACGAGGCGCCGGAGGGCTTTGTCGTTGTCCGACGGTCGACCCTCAAGCGACACTGGTCGAGCCGGCGAGCGCTCGACCGGGCGTTCCCCGGGCTCACGGAGGAGCCGTCCGACTACGAGGACGCGGGCGAGGACCAGGCCACGGTTCGCGGTCGGTACGACCAACTTATCGCCGCTCTCACCGACGAGCGCTTCGCCTCCGCCGTACGCGACCTGGTGGCACCGCTGCTGGCTGTGCGGACGATGCACGGAGCCGGCCACAGCTATTCTCTCGTCGACCACGTGCTCGGTCGAGCCTCCAGACCGGCGGAGTGGATCTACCCGGTCAACGAGGAGAGCGAGAGCTGGGGGGACGATCCAGGAGTCCTGGAGACCTTCCACTCCGTTCGCGAGGGCGATGTGGCCGAGTGGCACCTGTCCTCGTGCTTCCACCAGATCAGGGCGGGCGACCGGATCTGGGTCTACGCCACGACACCGCATCGGCGGATCGTCGCAGCGGGTGTTGCCTGGTCGGATCCGTACGAGGTCGCCGACCAGGAAGCGGTGTACTGGCGGGTGGATATTCGGTGGGACCTCCCCCTCACCCGCTTTCTGCTCGCCACCGAGGCTGCCGGGTCAGAGGTGCTCGAGACGACTGTGCAGCGGGTACGGGCGATGCATCCGGCCGAGTCGGCGAAGCTGTCGAAGTTCCTCGACGGCCACCAGGCACCTGAACCCGCACGCCTGCCTGAGGGGCGGCGGCGACGGCTTGCGCAGGTGACGGCCCGCCAGGGACAGGCTGAATTCCGGCGTCGGCTGATGGCGGCGTACGGCGGACGGTGCGCGATCAGCGACTGCGACGTGGAAGTCGTGCTCCAGGCGGCACACATCGACCCATACAACGGGCCAGCCACCAACCGGGTCCCCAACGGCCTGCTGCTCCGGGCCGACCTGCACAACCTCTTCGATCGGGGGTACCTCTGGATCGACGGGACGTACCGGGTGCGGGTCGCTGAAGGGCTTGACCACTACGCTGACCTGGACGGCCAGCCCCTGCGTCGGGTGGCGGTCGAGGCGCGGCCGGACAAGGAGGCGTTGGCCCGCCACCGCAGCGAAGCGGTCAAGCGCCTCGACATCTGACCGTCGCGGGACCGTTCCTCGCCGATCAGATCGATACGGTCCGCCCTGGGTCGGCTCGACGAACCAGGAGTTCGTGCTGCTGACCGATCGCTTCCCGGATCTTCGCGCTGACCTGGACTCCGCCCCGGACCGCGTAGAGATCACTGTTAAAGCCTCCGGCCAGGTTGGGGTCAACGGGTGGGCGCAGTTGGAGGTGCTCGACGGGCTGCTGGAGTCCGTAGGCCGCCCCGTGCGCGGTGGCTGACGCGGTCTTGCAGTCGCCGGTCACCCATCGTTACGCCAGTGGATCAACCCTCGTGGGTCTTGCCCACTACTGACTGCCGGGGAGGTAGCCAGGCTCAGGCGTACGTGTCGCCGTACTCGCGGATGTCGTTGACGTCGAGGGTGACTCGGCTGTTGTCGGCCCACTCGCCGGTGGCCTGCTGCCAGCTGGGGTCGTCGCGCTCGTCGATCGCGGACCAGTTCGGCCGGTGGTGGCGGAGGTAGATGGGGCCTGTCGACGCGCTAGGGGCCAGCTTCCCGGCGGCGAAGGTCAGTTCGATCCAGCCGGGGATCGGGGTACCGGGCGGCGGGAAGACCGTCGGGGTGGGCGTCGGGGTCGGCGGCAGCGGCGACGTGGTCGTCGCGGGGAACAATGACGATCCCGAGGCGGGCGGCGATGGCGCAGCCGGCGGTGTCGACACCGGCGCGGTCGGCGGGCCCGGCGGCAGGGGCGGTGGGAAGAACTGGATGTGGCGGTGCACGTTCGCGCAGCCGATCGCCGCCCAGTCGCAGTTGGTGGTCAGCGAGGTGTTTCCACCCTCGAACGTCAGGTGGTAACGCACCCGCACGTCCGCCAGGTCGAGCGGGGCGGTGCCCGTGTTGACGACCTGGAGGACGTGCTGGATCTGGCTGTCCGTCGGTGACCAGCTGAGGTTGCGGTAGCTGACCCGCGCCTTCCCGTAAGCGGTGCGCACCGGGTTCACGGGCGAGTCGAGGGAGTACCCGGCGTCGGTGTACGCCCAGACGGTGAGCCGGTATTCGGTGCCCGGCGCGAGATCGGTGAGGGTGAGGTCGGTGCCGGTGGTGGTGCCGAGGCTGCGGTACACGTTGGGGCCGAGCCAGGCCCGCACCTCGTGCCGGATGGGCGTCCCGCCCGGCTCGCCGATCCAGGTCGACGGTGCCCAGGTGAGGGTGAGCAGGTGCGGCTCGTTGGCCACCACGACCGGTGCGCCGGGAGTGGTCAGCACCGGATCGTCGGCCGCGTGGGCGACGGCGGTACCGGAGAGCCCGAGCACGATGCCGAGGACGGCGACGAGGGTGACTTGACGAGCACGCATAGTGCGCATGCTAGAGAGCAGCATGCATGAATATCAATGGCCAGGGTCGCGGTCCCGCTCGGCTCAGACCCCTGGCCTTGGCGTGGCGGCGATCTGGGTGACGAGGAAGTCGAGCCGCTCGGCCTGGCCGTTCGGGGGGATGCGCCCGCTCTCGGTCAGGGCGGCTATGCCGTGCAGCGCGCTCCAGGTGACTTCGGCGAACAGTTCGCGTCGCTGATTGTCCGGGTGGAAGCAGTTGACGAACTCGTCGAAAGCGGCGCGCAATGGCGGTGGCGTCTCGGCGTGCGCGAACTTCACGTCGGTCGGCAGCATGAACATGGCCTGGTAGAGGGCGGGCTGCTCGGTGGCGAACTCCAGGTAGGCGCGGCAGACGGCGTGCAGTGCCGCGGGCGACGCGGGGTCGGTGAGCCGGGCACGGCGCAGGCGGGTCGCGAGTTCGCCGAAGCCTTCGATGGCGACGGCGCGCATGATGTCGTCCTTGCCGGTGAAGTGGCTGTAGAGCACGGGCTGGCTGTACTCGACGCGCTCGGCCAGCCGCCGCGTTGTCACCGCCTCCCACCCTTCGGCCTCGGCGAGTTCGCGGGCGGCCGTGATGATCAGCTGGTGGCGCTGGGCTCGTTCGCGTTCGCGGCGTTCGGAGATGGCGGACATGACCTGATCCTAGCAGTGCTAGACATGCTGTCGACGGCAACGTATCGTCGCTACAACATCTAGCGCCGCTAGGAATCAAGCGAGGGGAACAACCCATGCTCAGCAACATCGCCACTGTGCTCGCCGGACTGGTCGGTGCGGCCGTCATCGTCATGGGCGCCCGCGCCTTCTGGGCACCGCAGGGCGCGGCAGGCTTTGGCATCCCCGACACCCCGACCGAGGACCGGGCCTTTCACGCCTGGCTGGCCGTCAAGGCCGTGCGGGACATCGCCGCGGGGCTCTTCATCCTCATCGTGGTGGTCGGCGGGACAACCCACCTGCTGGGCGGGCTCATGCTGGCCGCCACCCTCATCCCCCTCGGCGACGCGCTGATCGTGCTGCGCAGCGGTGGGCCCAAGGTGGCCGTCTACGGCATCCACGGCGCTACCGCAGTGGTGATGCTGGCGATCAGCGTGCTCCTGCTCATCGCGTAACCCGGTCGCCCTCGTTGCCGGCCGGTTCCATTGATGCGGCGGCCGGAGCCCCTGCGGGTGAACCCCGACGCAATCCCGGGGCGACCAGGCAGTGACCTGAGCAAATTTCACCACTAGCGTCGGTCGGGTCTGGACAGACACATCTCTCGGGGGAGGACGTTCCATGTGCCACCACCAGCGAGCCGCCCGATGAAGCCACGCTCACTCATCGCCACGGCCACCGCCACCGCCCTGGTCGCCACCGGCCTCGCCGTGACCGGCGGGACCGCCGTCGCGCACGGCGGCGGCTACTCGGCCCTGATCCAGCGGGCCTCGTACGGCGTACCGCACATCACCGCGCGCGACTTCGCCAGCCTCGGCTACGGCGTCGGGTACGCGCAGGCGGAGGACAACGTCTGCCTGATCGCCGAGAGCGTGGTGACCGTCGGCGCGCAACGGTCCCGGTTCTTCGGCGCCGACACCGACAACGTCGCCAGCGACCTGTTCCACCAGAAGGCGATCGACGACCGGGTCGCCGAGCGCTGGCTCGTCGGCCGGCGCGACGGTCTGCGCGCACCCTCAAACGAGGTACGCGACCAGATGCGCGGCTTCGCCGCCGGCTACAACGCCTACCTGCGGACGGGAAAGGTAAACGACCCCGCCTGCGCCGGCCGGCCGTGGCTGCGCCCGATCACCGAGCTGGACCTGTGGCGTACCCAGTGGACGGCCATGGTCCGGGCCGGTTCCGCCGCACTCGCCGACGGTATCGTCGCCGCCGTGCCACCCCGGGTGGACGGAACCAGCGCGCCGGTGAGCGCCCCGCAGGCGGAAGCCGTGGTCACCGCCCGGGACGGCGCGCCGGCCGGGGTGGGCAGCAACGCGTACGGTCTGGGACGTCGCGCCACCACCAGCGGTGCCGGCATGCTGCTGGCGAACCCGCACTTTCCGTGGGATGGCGCGGACCGTTTCTACCGGATGCGGCTCAAGGTGCCCGGTCGGTACGACGTGGAGGGCGCGGCCCTGATCGGTGACCCACTCATCGAGATCGGGCACAACGGCAAGGTTGCCTGGTCGCACACCGTCTCCACCGCCCGACGTTTCGTCTGGCACCGGCTCACGCTGGTGCCCGGCGACCCGACGAGCTACCGCTACGACGGCCGGACCCGGAAGATGACCGCCCGCACGGTCACCGTCCGGACTCCCGACGGCCCGGTCAGCCGTACCCTCTACGACACCCACTTCGGCCCGGTCGTCGTGGTGCCGGGCCGCTTCGACTGGACCACCGACACGGCGTACGCGATCACCGACGTCAACGCCACGAACAACCGTGCGCTTGACGGCTGGCTCGCCATGGGCCGGGCGAAGTCGGTGGGTGAGCTGCGGTCGGTGCTGGACCGGCGGCAGTTCCTGCCCTGGGTCAATGTCATCGCCGCCGACCGGGACGGGCGGGCCCTCTACGCCGACCACTCCGTCGTGCCCCGGGTCACCGACGCCCTCGCGGCCGCGTGCATTCCCACGTCCTTCAAGAGTTTGTACGCGACAAGCGGCCAGGCCGTCCTCGACGGCTCCCGGTCATCGTGTGAGCTGGGCCGGGACCGGGACGCGGCGGTGCCCGGCATTCTCGGGCCGGCGAACCTGCCCACACTTGTCCGCGACGACTACGTGACCAACTCCAACGACAGCTACTGGTTGGCCAACCCGGCTCGCCCGCTCGTCGGGTACCCGCGCATCATCGGCGACGAGCGGACCGCCCGCAGCCTGCGGACCCGGCTCGGCGTCCACCAGGTGCGGCAACGTCTCGCCGGCACCGACGGGCTGCCCGGCCGGGGATTCACCGCCGGCAGGCTGTGGGACGTGACGCTCGGCAACCGGGCGTACGGCGGCGAACTGGTCCGCGACGACCTGGTCCGGCTCTGCGAAGCTCAGCCGACGGCCACCGCCTCGGACGGCACCACCGTCGACCTGACGGCCGCCTGCGCCGCGCTCCGTCGCTGGGACCTCCGGGTCGACCTGGGCAGCCGGGGCTCGCACGTGTTCACCGAGTTCGCCCGGGCCGGCGGCCTGCGTTTCGCCGACCCGTTCGACCCGGACGCCCCGCTGACCACGCCGAACCGGCTCGCGGTCGACGACCCGAGGGTGCGTACGGCGCTCGCCGACGCCGTCCAACTGCTCGGCGGCATCCCACTGGACGCCCGCCTCGGCGACATCCAGACCGAACCCCGTGGCGCCGAACGCATTCCCATCCACGGCGGCTGGCCGGACGCCGGTGTCTTCAACATGATCATCAACCAGGTGCAGCCCGGCGTCGGCTACCCGAAGGTGCGGCACGGCACGTCGTACCTGATGGCCGTCGAGCTGGGTCGCGACGGGCCGTCGGGTCGGCAGCTGCTGACCTACTCGCAGTCGGCCAACCCGAACTCGCCCTGGTACGCCGACCAGACCCGGCTGTACTCGGCCAAGGGCTGGGACAACATCAAGTTCACCCAGAAGCAGCTGCGGGCCGACCCGAACCTGGTCACGTACCGGGTGGGAGAGCGCCGCCGCTGACCGACGGGAGTGGGAGTCGCGAGTCGCGGCATGTTGGGCGTGCCGTGCTGGGTTGTGGGGTCGCGAGTTGCGGCATGTTGGGCTTCCTGGTTCGCGGGAAGGTGCGAGATGCCGCATGTCGGGTGGCAGCCCAGGTCGGACCTTGGCAGGTCGGGCGGTCGGCGGCGTAATCGGGGTGGGTGCGTGGCTCGGCGGTGGGCTGGGCGGCTCGGGGTGGGTTGGGCGGCTCGGGGTGGGCTGGTGGCGGGTCGTCGTCCGGCCGGATCCGCGTCACGCAGCCGGCGGCTGGTAGGTGACGGGTAGCCGGACGGCGGCGTCGATCTCCGTCGTGGTGAGCAGCGGCACGATCCGGGCGTCGACGCCGCCTGCCGCCCGCACGGCGATGCCGAGCGCGGCGGCGGTGACGTTGTCCGGCACCTCGCAGAGCACGTACAGGTCGAACTGGCCGAACGCGTAGTACACCGCCTCCACCTGCCCGCCGGCGTTCTCGATCAGCGCCTCGATCACCTCGGCCCGCGCCGTACCGCCTTCCTTGGCCAGCCCGGCCATTCCCGGAACCGTGTAGATCGCTGTGACCAGGAACTTCGCCACGCTGGCACCACCTTCCCGCCTCCGCCCGACCCGGTCGCGCCTACCCGCTTTCCGCCCGGTCACGCCTCGCGGCACAAGATCAGCGTGGCCGTGCTCACAGAACGCTCTGCTGGTCGCTAAACGGGCGGCGAAGTGTCGTTGGCGGGGGCTACTGTGCCGTGCGGGCTTCACCACCGCCGTCGCGCTGGCCAGTGGGCGCCACGTCGGCCACCACCGCTCGTCCTTCGGACAGTTCCGACAACAGGAGACTTCGTGACACAGCAATCCGTCGCGGCACCGCAGCCTGTCCCGACCTCGGACAAGCTCGACGCTGCGGTACTCAAGGTGGCCGGCGTCGTCGTGCTCGGTGCGCTCATGTCGATCCTCGACGTGACGGTGGTCAGCGTCGCCCTGCCGACGTTCCAGAGCGAGTTCGACGCCTCGTACGCCCGCGTCGCCTGGACGATGACCGGCTACACGCTCGCGCTGGCCACTGTCATCCCGCTCAGCGGATGGGCCGCGGACCGGTTCGGCACCAAGCGCCTCTACATGATGGCCCTGGCGCTGTTCACCATCGGCTCGGGCCTGTGCGCCACCGCCGACACGATCGGCGAGTTGATCACGTACCGGGTCCTGCAGGGTCTCGGTGGCGGCATGCTCATGCCGATCGGCATGGCGATCATGACGCGGGCGGCCGGCCCGAACCGGATCGGCCGACTGATGGCGGTGCTCGGCATCCCGATGCTGCTCGGCCCGATCGGCGGCCCGATCCTGGGCGGCTGGCTGATCGACGTGGCGAGCTGGCACTGGATCTTCCTGATCAACCTGCCGATCGGCATCGTCGCGCTGGTGTACGCCCAGCTGGCCCTGCCGAAGGACAGCCCGCAGCCCTCCGAGTCGTTCGACTTCCTCGGCATGCTGATGCTCTCGCCGGGTCTCGCCCTCTTCCTGTACGGCGTCTCCACGTTGCCCGAGGCCGGGACCTTCGCCGACGCCGAGGTGTGGGGGCCGATGCTGGTCGGTGCCGCACTGGTGGTGGCGTTCGTCGTCTACTCGTTCAAGCCCCGGCACCCGCTGCTCGACCTGCGGCTGTTCCGTAACCGCAGGCTGACCGTCGCGGCGTTGACCATGTTCGTCTTCATCATCGCCTTCATGGGCGCCGGCCTGCTGTTCCCGAGCTATTTCCTCCAGGTACGCGGTGAGTCGACCCTGCACGCCGGCCTGCTGATGGCCCCGCAGGGCATCGGCGCCATGGTCACCATGCCGATCGCCGGCATGCTCGCCGACAAGGTGCCGGTCGGCCGGACGGTGCCGTTCGCGCTGCTGCTCATCCTCGCCGGCTTCTTCACCTTCACCCAGCTCGACGCGGACACCTCCTACGTGCTGCTCTGCGGCTCGCTGTTCGTGATGGGTCTGGGCATGGGCGGCACGATGATGCCGGTGATGACGTCGGCGCTGAAGACGCTTACCGGGCACGAGGTGGCACGAGGTTCCACGCTTGTGAACATCCTCCAGCAGATCGGCGGTTCCGTCGGTGCCGCGGTGATGTCGGTGATCCTCACCAACGAGCTGAACGGCTCCCGGCAGATCCCCGGCCTCACCGACGAGAACGGCAACCCGGTCACCGAGGCCGGCTTGGCGATCGCCGCCCAGCAACGGCCGGAGCTGGCACAGCAGCTTCCCGACCCGTCACTCGTCGAGCGTGGGCTGGACTTCGCCGCCAACTCCTTCGCCACCACCTTCTGGGTAGCGTTCGCCCTGGTGGCGGCGACGTTCATCCCGGCCGCGTTCCTGCCCAGGCGGCGGGAACGGTCCCACCTGCTCGACGACCAGCCCGGCGACCAGCCAGGTGACCAGCCGGACGACCAGCCGAAGATCCCGGTCATCGTCCACTGACCGCTCCGCCCCGTCGTGGCGTCGCCGGGCCGCTCAGGTTGGCTCCGCTTCGGCGTTGCCGGCCCGCAGCTTGGCCGCCAGCTTGCGGCATGTCGGGTCTTCCGGGCCGTGGGAAGCCCCGACATGCCGCATATCGCTCGCGGCGCTTGGCGTTCGGGCGGGCTCGCGGCGCTTGGCGTCGGGCGGGCGGGACGGCGCGTGGTCTCCGGGTGGGACGGCGCTCGGCGTCGGCCCTCGCGGCTTGCGGCATGTTGGGCCTTCCGGGCGGCCGGTGACCCCGACATGCCGTAACCCGTGACCGCATGCCGTAGCCCGTGGCTGTCGCCGGGCGCGTCGTGGGGCGTGTCGGGTCTTCCGGGCTGTGGGAAGGCCCGGCATGCCGCGTTTCGCTCGGGGCGTGTCGGTGGTTGGCGTCGCCCGTCGCGGCTTGCGGCATGTTGGGGCTTCCGGGCTGCGGGTGACCCCAAGATGCCGCAACTCGTGACTGCCGTAGGCGTAACTCGTGACAGCCGCTGGGGCCGTAACTCGTGGCTGCCGCCGGGGTGGCAGGGTGAGCGCGGGGCAGGGCAGCTGGCGGTAGGGTGCGGCCGGTGGGGGAGATCGGGTTGACGTCGGGGCTGGCGGTGCCGCCGGGGCTGGCGGTGCCGCGGGAGCTGGCGGTGCCGCCGGGGCTGGCCGTGCTGCCGACGGTAGCGGCCGAGCGGGTGATCACCGCTGTGCTCGCCGACCTGCGGTCGGGCGAGCACCGGGGGGTGGTGGTCGACTCGCCGCCGGGGGCCGGCAAGTCGACTCTGGTGGTACGGGCCGCCATCGAGTTGGCCGCCAGCTGGTCGGGCGACACCGATCGGGGCGGCGGTGGGCCGGGTAGCGCCGCTCCAAGCGGTGACGCGCTGCGCCGTGGCGAGCCGCTGATGATCATTGCGCAGACGAACGAGCAGGTCGATGACCTGATCGACCGGCTCGCCAGCAAGGCGCCGCAACTGCGCCTCGGGCGGCTCTCGGCGGGTGACTACCGGGCGTCGCCCCGGGTACGGGCACATGCGCAGGTCCGGGTTGCCGCGAAGGTCGGCGACCTGGCCGCGTCGGCCGTGGTGGTCGGTACGGCTGCCAAGTGGGCAACTGTCACCGAGGGCTGCTGGCCGTGGGCGATCGTGGACGAGGCGTACCAGATGCGCTCGGACGCCCTGCTGCGCGTGGCCGGCAGGTTCGAGCGGGCCCTGTTCGTCGGTGATCCGGGGCAGCTCGATCCGTTCTCCACTGTGGAAAGTGGCCGCTGGGCGGGGTTGACCTGGGATCCGATGCAGTCGGCGGTGGCGGTGCTGCTGCGGCACAACCCGCACCTGCCGGTGCACCGGCTGCCGGTCTCCTGGCGGCTGCCCGCCTCGGCGGCACCGGTCGTGTCCCGCGCGTTCTACCCGTTCACCGGCTTCCGTTCCGGCACCGGCCCGGACGACCGGGCCCTGCACCTCACCGAGCCCGGGTCGGGAGACGCCGTCGACATGGCGGTGGAGTCGGCCGCCGCCACCGGCTGGGCGCTGTACGAGCTGCCGGCCCGGCACACCCTGCGTACCGACGGGGAAGCTGCCGCCGCGTGCGCCGCGCTCGCGTTGCGGGTGCTGCGGCGCGGGGCGGTCGCGGTCTCCGAGCAGGCGCCCGGTGGCGCGCCGGTCACCGCGGACCGGATCGCCGTCGGCGCCGCCCACCGTGACCAGGTCGCGGCCATCCGGGCGCGGCTCGGCGAGGCCGGTGCGGACGTCACCGTCGACACCGCCAACCGCCTCCAGGGCCGGGAGTACGACGTGACGATCGTGTTGCACCCGCTCTCCGGCCGACGCGACGCGACCGCCTTCCACCTGGAATCGGGGCGGCTCTGCGTGCTCACCTCCCGGCACCGGCACGCCTGCCTGGTGGTGGCCCGCGCCGGAATCGGCGAACTGCTGGACGCCCACCCCTCGACCGAGGCGCCGCAACTGGATGTGCCGGTCCGGTTCCCCGACGGATGGGAGGCCAACCAGGCCATCCTCGCCCACCTCGCCGCGATGCCCCAGCCGCCGGATTGACAAGCGGCGACGGCATGCAGGATGAACGGATTCACGCCGTCGTCGATCACCGGGATTCGTGTCGGTGTCCCGATACAACGGCAATTCAGATGATCTGTCGCCGTCTATAGCGTGGGATGCCTAGGCCGTCGGAGAAAGGCGGACCATGTCATCCCCATCTGTTTCGTTGTCCCGGCGCGGGCTGCTCGCCGGCACCGCGGTCGCCTCGGCCGCAGCCGTCACCGCAACCGTCGTCACCTCACCCGCCGCGGCGGCCGTCCCGGTCAACGCGGCAGCATCGGCGGTCATCCGCGACGGGATCGCCACCGCACGACTGGCCGCACCGGCGGCCCTGCAACCGGACCTGCACGAGCGGCTGGGCGCCTGGCTGGCGTTCTGGTCGGCGAACTCACCGCGTCGCTGGAGCGTCCCCGTCGAGGTGGTCGGCGTGGCCGATGCCGCCGGGGCGACGTTCACCCTGCGTGCCGTCCGGGTGGTGGTGGAGGATCGGCCACTCGACGCGTTCCTCGCCGGCCGAGCCGACCGCGCGCACCTGGGCACCCTGGCCAGCCTGCACCACCACTTCGGCCAGGTGACCGTCGCCGCCGACGGTGGGCTGCGCGTGGTCGACGCTGCGGCCGGGTTCACCGGCTCACCCGAGCAGGTCGCCTTCGCGGTCGCGGCGTGCCGCGAGCTGTGGGGCGTGCGTACCGCCGGTGCCGCCACCTGGCGTCACCAGGTGGGCCGTCTCGACGCCGCCTCCCGTTCCGGCTGGGCGGCCTTCACCCCGGGCGGCACTGCGGCGCGGGCTACGTACCGACACCTACTGAACGAACCGGAGGAAACACCATGGCACGCCACGAGTTCCGCTTCGTGGTCGACGGCGTCGACCTCACATCCGAGCAGCAGAGCCAGATCGCCGGTGAGATCCAGAAGGCCGGCCTGGCCGCGCTCTCGGTCGCCGGTACCAAGCTCAGCAACCCGCTCGCCCTCGGCCACGCCAACCTGCGGCTGCGGCCCGAGTGGTACGGCCTGTGGGTGATCGACGGTCCGTTCGCGCAGGACCTCGGCGAGAAGATCAACGACATCGGCTTCTGGTTGCAGAAGTGACCCGACCGCCGCAGGGACCGGCCCCGTCGGGGGAGCGGATGTGCCCGAGTACGCCCGCAGGCAACGCCACGGTCTTCCTCGGCATGATCACTCCGGCGGGCCGGGTGGCGTACGTGACCCCGGCCCTGCCGGCCGAGGTGGCCGTCGCCGCAGCGGCGGAGGCCGACGTCCCGGTGGAGGCCCGCTACCGGCTCGCCGGTCCCTGCGTCACCAGCCAGTGCGGCTTCTGGACCGGTGATCAGTGTGGGCTCGGCGAACGCCTCGTCGCGTCGTACGCGCAGACCGTCGGCGAACCGGAGGTGGAACTGCCCCGCTGCGCCATCCGGCGCACCTGCCGCTGGTTCGCCGAACAGGGTCCGGCAGCCTGCGCCGCCTGTGCTCACGTGGTCACCGACGCCCGCTGAGCCGCGACGCCCCGGGGTGTCGGTCCGGTCGGCTACCGTCGGTTGCCATGGGCGTGCAGGCGGGCGGATTCATGATCGGGCGGGATCATCCGGCCGGTCTGTTGCGGGCTGAGGTCGACCGGGCCACCGCCAGCCACGGCGGGCTGGTGCTGGTCGCCGGGGAGCCCGGCATCGGCAAGACGACCCTGGTGACCGCCGCCGCCGAGGAGGCCCGTCGACAGGGTGCACTGGTGCTCGGTGGCGCCTGCTGGGATTCGGCGAGCGCCCCCGGCTACTGGCCCTGGGCACAGGTGTTGCGCCGGCTGCGCCGGTCGCCGGAGTACTGGGCGCTGGCCCGGGAATCCGCCGAGCCGGCGCTCGCCCTGCTGCTCGGTGAGGCGAGCTCTCTCATCCCGGGCACCGCCCGCGGCGCGGCGGGTTCTCCGGTGCCGGACATCGCGCACGACGAGGCAGTTTCTTTGATGTCGGCAAGCGTCGCCGATCGGGGCGACGCGGCGGAGCAGGAGGCGTTCGCCCTGTATGACGCGGTCACCACCGCGCTGGTCGCCGTCTCGCAGCGCCGTCCGGTCATGGTGATCCTCGACGACCTGCACTGGGCCGACGCGGCGTCGATGCGGTTGCTGCGGTTCGCCGCCCAGCACACCTGGTTCGAGCGGCTGCTGCTCGTCGGCACCTACCGTGACGCCGAGGTGGAGGCCGCCGACCATCCGCTCCGGCCGCTGCTGATGTCGCTGGTGGCCAAGGCCACCACGATCAGCCTCACCGGCCTGACCCGGGACGAGGTCGGCGAGCTGATGACCCGCACCGCCGGCCGGGTGCCCGATGCGAACTGCGTCGACGACGTGCACCGACGCACCGGCGGCAACCCCTTCTTCGTGGAGCAGACCGCCCGGCTCTGGCATGCCGACGGCGGGCTTGGCATCATCCCTCCCGGCGTACGGGAGGTGGTGCGGCGGCGGCTTGACCACCTGCCCGCCATGGTGGCCGACGCGCTCACCGTCGCCGCCGTGCTCGGCCGGGAGTTTTACGGCGAGGTCCTCGCGGCAAGTGTCGGCCTGCCGCCGACCCGGGTCGGTGAGTTGCTTGAGGTCACGGTCACCGCGCGACTGCTGCTCGGCCTGGGAGACGGCAGGTACGCCTTCGTGCACGACCTGGTCCGCGAGACGCTCTACGACGCACTGACCGAAGACGACCGCAGAGCGCGGCACGCCGCCGTGGTGCGGGCCGTGGACGAGCACGACACGCTGGGCCGGTTGCTGATCCCTGCGGATGTCGCCCGCCACGCGTGGCTGGCCGGTGCGCACCTGGACGCGTTCCGCGTCACCGAGTTGCTGCTCGACGCTGCGCGGGACGCCAGATGCCGGCTGGCGCTGGAGGAGTCGACAGTTCACCTCAGGCGGGCGCTGGAGGTGGTCCGGGACGACCTCCAGCGGGTGAAGATCATGACGGCGTTGACCGATCAGCTCTTCCACTGCGGTGCCCGGGAGGAGGCTCGCCAACTGCTCAGCGACGCCACGGCGCTGGCCCTGACTGTGGACGACCAGGTGACGCTGGCCCGGTTCGCGCTCAACGTACGTCGGCACTGGCAGCTTGAGCCGGTGCCGGGCATCGACGGCGAGGCGCTGCTGCGTGAGGCGTACCGGCGGCTGATCGGCGAGCCCGACGACAGCGCCGGGCCGGCCGTCCTCGAAGCAGACCTGATCACCGCCACCGAGACGCTCGCCAGATCGACGCGGGACGACGAGGCGCTCACCTTCAGCCTGTGGGTGCGACACGACTCCACCTGGGGGTTGGGCACCGCCGCCGACCGGGCCGCCCTCACCGGCGAGATCCGCGACGTCGCGCGTCGCAGCGGCGACCGGGAAACCGAGCTGTGGTCCACCTCCCTGCGCTGGGTGGCGTTGCTGGAACTCGGAGACCCGCGCTATCTCGACGAACTCACCGCCTTCGTCACCGGTGGACGACAGACCGGCAAGCCCCGCCATCAGATGGCGGCGGCCATCGACGGCGGCATCATCGGCGCCTTCCGTGGCGACTTCGCCGGTGCGGAAACCTGCTACGCCGAGCTCGGTGCGCTGGACGACTGGGAGCACGCCGACCATGCCTTCCTCGGCCACCACCTGCGCTGGGCGTTGCAGTTGCTGCGGGGCCGGCTCGACGACGCCGACGCACTGCTCGACGGGCTCGCCGCGACCGATCATCCGCATCTCGGCCTGCTGAGGGCGATCACGGCTGCCGAGCGCGGTGACCATCGCATGGCGGCCGACCTCACCGCGGAACTCGAAGCCTCCGGCACCCGGTTCGCCGGGTCGATCTCGCCGATGTGGTTGCGGTTGCGCGCTCAGGCCACGGTCGCCGACCCGAGCCGCTGCGCCGAGATCCGTGCGGACCTGCTGCCGTACCGGGGCCAATGGCTCGTCTCCCTGTACGGCTGCGACCTCAGCGGGCCGGTCGATCACTGGCTCGCCGTGGTCGACCTCGCCGAGCAGCGTTGGGACGACGCCGTCGCCGGTTTCTCCGCCGCCCGCGCCGCCGCCGACCGGATGGGTGCCCGCCCCTGGTCGCTGATCGCCCGGGCCGCGCTCGCCGACGCCCTGGCCGCCCGTGGTGGCCCGGGTGACGCCACGAGCGCCGCCGCTCTGCGCGCCGAGACCGAGCGCGAGGCCCGCGAGCTCGACATGCCGCAGATCCTGGCCCGACTCGCCGCCGTCCCGGTCCGGCCAGCCGCCGAGGAACCCGAACGGTCCGCCGAGACGAGCCCGGCGGCCGGTTCGGCGGCGGCCGGCTTGGCGGCCGGTTCGGGGGCGGCCGGTGGAGCGGCGGCGGGCTCTGCGGTGGTTGGCGGGGCGGCGAGCTTGGTGGCGGGGCCGGCAGCGGGCGGCGGGGCGGCGAGGTCGGCGGCGGCAGAACGGGCCACGGCTGGCGCGGCGACGGTTACGGCGGCTGGCCCGGTGGCGGGAGTGGCCGCGGGCGGGTGGGGGTCGGGCGATTCGGCGGTGGGGTCGGTGCCAGCCGGGACGGCCGGCAACGGTGCGGTGGGACCGGCGTACGAGTTCCGGCGCGACGGAGCCGTCTGGCGGCTCACCTTCGACGGCGGCACGGTTCATCTACCCGACGCCAAGGGGCTGCACGACCTGCGACTGCTGCTCGGCCGCCCGGGCGTCGACGTGCCCGCGGTCGAACTGCTCGACCCGGCCGCCGGGCCGGAACTCGTCGTCGCCCGCCGGATGGGCGGCGATCAGGTGCTCGATGACGAAGCGAAGAACCGCTACCGGCGCCACCTGGCACGGCTCGACGACGAGATCGATCTGGCGGCCGGGCGTGGCGACGAGCGCAGGGTGGCGGCGCTGGACACTGAGCGGCAGGCGTTGATCGCCCAGTTGCGGGCCGCCGCCGGGCTGGCCGGTCGTACCCGTCGGCTCGGTGACGAGGCGGAACGTGCCCGCAAGACGGTCACCGCCCGCATCCGCGACACGCTGCGGCGGCTCGACCAGCGGCACCCACCCCTCGCCACCCACCTGCGGGCCACGGTCTCCACCGGCACCGCCTGCCGCTACCTCCCACCCACCCCTGTCCCCTGGCACCTCTAACCCGCCTTCCGATGGGTTGATCATGAGGTCAGTGGCGAATTCGCTCCATCAGTGCCGCTGACCTCATGATCAACGAGGTCGGTAGGGGTGGGTGGGTTAGCGGCGGTTGTAGCGGTACATGGTCAGGGTGCCGAAGACCGCGATGAAGGCGGCGCTCCAGAGGACGATCCACATCATCGCCGAGGCGTCGGTCGTGCCGGCCATGGCCGCGCGTACCGACGAGACCAGGTGCGTGATCGGGTTGGCCTTGACGAATGCCTGGAGCCAGCCGGGCATGGTGGACGGGTCGACGAACACGTTGCTCAGGAACGTCAGCGGGAACAGCACCATCATGCTGACCCCCATCACCGACTTCTCGCTGCGCAGGATCAGCCCGAAGAACGTCCACACCCAGGAGAACGCGAAGGAGAAGACCACAAGCAGGCCGATCCCGGCGAGGACGCCGAGCACGCCACCGTCGGGGCGGAAGCCGAGCACCAGCCCGACGCTGAGGATCACCAGCGCGGCGAGGACGTAGCGCAGCACGTCGCCGACGATCATGCCGACCAGCGCGGCGGGTCGCCATACCGGCAGTGTCCGGAACCGGTCGAAGACGCCCTTCTCGATGTCGGTGTTCAACCCGACCCCGGTGTACATGGTGATCATCACGACGCTTGTCACCATGACGCCCGGCAGGAAGAACTGCAGGTAGTCACGGGGACTGTCGGCGAGCGCGCCACCGAACAGGTACGTGAACATCAGCACCATGATGATCGGGAACGCGGTCACGTCGAACAGTTGCTCCGGCACGTGCTTGATCTTCAGCAGGGCGCGCCAGCTGAAGGTGAGCGACGCCGACAGCGGGCTCGGCCGGGGCGGTCGCGCGCCCGGTGCGAGGACCGTCGCGAGCGCCTCGGAGGAGGGTACGAAGACCGTCGGCGCCCGGCCGGTCGAGGTGGCGGTGTCGCTGCTCATCGGGCTGCCTCCAGTTCGTCGTCCCGCTCGTCGGTGGCCGGCACGGCGGGGTGGTCGGTCAGGGCCAGGAAGACCTCGTCCAGGCTCGGCTGGCCGAGGGAGAAGTCATCGACCACGATCCCGGCCCGGGACAACTCACTCAGTGCCCGGGCGGCCTGCGAGCTGGCGTCCAGCTCGCTGCCGTCACCGCCGACGCGGGCGGTGATGGCCACCGGGTCGGCCTCCAACTGGACCGGCACGCTCAGTGTCGCCTGCAACAGCCGTTCGGCCTCGGGGCGCTGGTCGGCGTTGCGCAGCCGCAGGTGGACCGTGCCGGAACCGACCGACGACTTCAACTCGCCCGGGGTGCCCTCCGCGATCACCCGGCCGTGGTCGACCACCGCGATCCGGCTGGCCAGTTTGTCGGCCTCGTCGAGGTACTGCGTGGTCAGCAGCACGGTCGTGCCGTGCGCGACCACCGCCCGGACGATCTCCCACACCTGGTTGCGGCTGCGGGGATCCAACCCGGTCGTCGGCTCGTCGAGAAAGAGCAGATCGGGGGTGTTGAGGATGCTCGCCGCGATGTCGATGCGTCGCCGCATGCCGCCCGAGTACTTCTTCACCTGCCGACCGGCCGCCTCGGTCAACCCGAACGCGGTGAGCAACTGCTCCGCCCGTTGCCGGGCGGCGGACTTGGGCAGGCCGAGCAGCCGGCCCAGCAGGATGAGATTCTCCGTGCCGGTCAGGTCCTCGTCCACCGAGGCGTACTGGCCGGTCAGGCTGACTCGGGCACGTACCGCGTCGGCCTCGGCGACCACGTCGTGACCGAACACCCGGGCCTGCCCGCCGTCCGGGCGCAACAGGGTGGCCAGCACACGTACCGCGGTGGTCTTGCCGGCCCCGTTCGGACCGAGCAGTCCGTACACGGCGCCGGCCGGAACCTGAAGGTCGATGCCGGCGAGCGCGCGGGTCTCGCCGAACGACCGGGTCAGACCCTCGGCCTCGATGGCGAGGCCGGTGGTGCGTCTACTCATGATTGCGAAGTTTCCTTCCATTCGTCACGCCGATGAGCCGGGCCGCCGCGACCCGGCGACCCACCACACCCCACGGGTACGACAGAATGCTCCGTTCCGTGGCCGCCCGCCAGCTACAACGACGCCGGCCGCCGGGAGTGGTCGGCTCACCCCAGAGGCGCGAGACAGCGAACGGCCGCCGCTAGATCAGATCTAGCGGCGGCCGTCTCGACGCCCACGGCACCGGTACGCGTACCACCCACCAGCAGTGCGACCCGTCGCGCTGCCGGCCCCCGTTACCAGGCGGTGTCGAGCCGGTGCCGTTGCTCGGGCGTCAGTTCCAGGTCCACGGCGGCGAGGCTCTCGTCCAGCTGCGCCACCGAGGAGACTCCCACCAGCGGGATGGTGGGGATCTCGCCGTCGATCAGCCAGGCCAGCACGACCTGGTTGACCGTCGCGCCGGTCTGCTCCGCCACCTCACGCAGCGCGGCCAGCCGCACCGGGGCGCTCGGCAGGTCGTACTCCGGCCCCAACGGCTTGTCGTCGCGGACGTAGGCGCCCCACAGCAGCGACCCGTACGACACCAGGGTCATGCCGGGCTCGGCCCGCAGGTAGCTGAGCAGCTCGCCGCCGACGGCGCCCACGTTGCCGTCGGGGTCGAGGTCGGTCGGCCCGTCCAGCCGAGCCGGCAGGTAGCTGCGGTGGTACTGGAGCACCTCGTACCCGGGCAGACCGGCCGCAGCGGCAAGTGCTCTGGCTCGCTCCACCCGCCAGGTGCGGTGGTTGCTCGCGCCGAGCAGCCCCACGGCGCCCTCGGCGACCAGCTCGGCGAAGCCCTCCACGGTCTCCCTCAGCGGCACCTTGTGGTCTTCGATGTGGGCGTAGAGCAGGTCCAGCCGGTCCATGCCGAGACGTTCCCGGCTGCGCTCGGCGGACTCCCGGATCACCTTGGCCGACAACCCTTCCGGGTTGTCCAGGTAGCTGGTGCCGGGGGCCAGCGGCCGGGCACCGAGCTTCGTGGCGATGACGATCTCGTCGCCGATGCCCCGGCTGCGCCGCCACCGACCGAGCAGTTCCTCGCTCTCGCCGCCCTGCCCGCCGGTCATCCAGAACGCGTAGTTGTCCGATGTGTCGATGAAGGTGCCGCCGGCCTCGACGAACCGGTCGAGGATCGCGTAGGCGGTGGCCTCGTCGGTCTTCGTGCCGAACAGCATCGCCCCGAGGCTGAGCACGCTGACCTCGCGCCGGGTACGCGGGTCGCTGCCGATCGTGCGGTACCGCATGGAAACTCCTCTCGTGCGCCCGAACCAGTGGACGCGGCACCAGCCTGCGTCTTCGAGCGCACTCGAGGTCAACCCCTGACGCTGGATCAGCGGCGGCGCAGCGCGGTGGAGGTGAGGCGGTAGCCGATGGTGTGCTCGACCAGCCGCTCGACCAGGTCCGCCTTGCGTAGCCCGCCGACGCCGCGCAATCCCAGCTCCGTGGCCAGGTCGCGCAGGTCGCGAAGCGGCCAGGGGGAGAGGTACGCGGTGCCGTCGGCGCGGCTGGTCATCGTCGCCAGCCGGTCGACGGCGTCGGTCACGCCCCGGCTGGTCATGCCGGCCCTTCGCTGCGCTGCGGTTGCCGGTCCGGCTGGAGATGGTCGAGGAACTCGGTGGCGAGGCGGCGCAGTTCATCGCGTACGGCGGGGACCGTGACGCGGTCGCGCAGCACCACCGGCACGCCGCGCGGGGTGTTCGTCGCGTAGAGCGTGACGTTCTCCCGCAGGGCGGTGGGGAAGACCGGCAGGCCCAGATTGCGGACCTGGTCCATGTAGCTCTGGTGGGTGGCGATGGGCTGCTGCGACAGCAACTGGACCATCGTGAAGACCACGCCGGCCACGCCGGGAGCGACCTTCTGGTGCCGGCGTACGGTCGCGAACCGGCGGGCGTCGGCGTTGTACTGCTCGACCAGCTCCCGCACGTTGCCGTGCAGGTAGTCGATGCCGAGGGTGGACAGGTAGTCGGCCCGGGCCGGGATGACCAGGTGGTCGCTGGCGATGATGGCCGACTGGGTGACCACGTTGAAGTTCGGCGGACAGTCGATCAGCACCATGTCGTACGGGTCGAGCCCGTCGGCGAGCAGCCCCTCGGCGAGCGAACCACGGACCCGGAACAGTTCGGCGTCGTACTCCTCGCCACCGGCGACGCTGCGGGCCAGGGCCAGGTCGATGTCCACAAGTTGCAGATGCGACGCGATCAGGTCGAGCCGGCCGGCGCCGGTGAGCCGGGCGTTCGCCGGGCCGGGCGAGACCACAAGTTCACCGAGGGTGACCGACGGGCTGCCCTCGCGGAGGCCGTCGTACCACCGCTTCACGGTCCGGCTGTCGCGCAGCCGCTCCCGCCAGTCGTCCGGGTCGTAGAAGCCGAAGGTCAGACTTGCCTGCGGGTCGAGGTCGATGAGCAGCACCTTCATCCCCCGGTTGGCCAGTTCGGCACCGAGGTTGGCGGTCACCGTGGTCTTGCCGACCCCACCCTTGTAGTTGATCACGGACACGACGTACATCGACGTACCTCCCCAAGACGACTGACGGTAGCGGGCCGTCCGGCGGAAAGTCGATCATCCTCGGCTTGCACGTAAATACGTAAGCTCGTACTATCGAATGATGGCGAGTGTGCAGGAGCGGTTGGCGGCGCTGGAGGCGCAGGTCGCCGGGCTGGTGGAGCGGCTCGGCGGCGCGGACCGGCCGACGCCGCCGCCGGAGGGGGTCTTCTGGGCGCTCGACGGGCTCAAGCAGCGACTGCCCGCCGACAACGCCGGCGCCGTGCTCTACACCGGCACCGTCCGCCTCGGCGGGCAGCACTACGACTGGCAGTACGGCCGCGGCGTCGAGGACCTGCTGGCCGACGACTGGGCCGACCTACCGGCCGTCCTGTCCGCCCTGGCCCACCCGGTACGCCTGCGCCTGTTGCGGGAGATCCTCGGCGGCCGGCAGGGCACCGCCGAGCTGGCCGGGATCGAGGATCTCGGCACCACCGGCCAGCTGCACCACCACCTGCGCCAGCTCACCGCCGCCGGCTGGCTGCGCAGCGCCGGCCGGGGCCGGTACGCCGTCCCCGCCGAACGGGTGGTGCCGTTGCTGGCGATCCTCACCGCCGCCGGTCGTTGACCGCACCTCCGCCACCACCCGCCCGCCGGCCGCAGCGGGCCATCACCCAGCCGGATCGAGGCGCACGGCCCAGCCCCGGCTCCGCCGGAACGGAAAGGAGCACGTCATGCACAAGACGCCCGTCATCGTTCTCGTCGCCGGGGTGGTCGCCGGCCTGGTCGGGCTCGGCGTCATGCCCCGGGAGCCCCGGCTGACCGCACAGACCACCGGCGACGCCGACCTCGCCGCCGCCACCCGGGCCGCCGTGGACGACCCCGGCGGCTACCGTGGGCTCGCCGTCGCCCTGATCGACGACGGTCAGATCCGCACCGCCGGCCTCGGCGACCGCGACCGCGACGGCAACCCGGTCGAGTCGGACACCCCGTTCGAGATCGGATCGGTGCCCAAGGTGCTCACCGGCATGCTGCTGGCCCACCAGGCCGGCGCGGGCGCGGTACGCCCCGACGACACCCTCGGCGCGACCTGGCCGGCGATCACCGGTGCCGCCCGGGAGGTGACCCTGGCCGAACTGGCCAGCCACCGCGCCGGGCTGCCCCGGATCGTGCTCAGTTCGGTCAGCGACTGGGCTCGCACGTTCTGGGCCAACTACGCGGCCGGCAACCCGTACGCCGGCCAGGACGTCGACCGGGTCCGCGCCGCGGCGAACGACCAGACACCCGGCGACGGCCGGGGCGAAGTCAGCTACTCCAACCTCGGTATGGCGGTGCTCGGCCAGGCTCTCGCGGCCGACGCCGGCCTCGGCTATCCCGAGCTGCTCGACCGGGAGCTGCTGACCCCGCTGGGCATGACCGCGACCGTTCAGGTCACCGGCTCGGAAGCGCTGCCCGCCGAGCGCGCGGAGGGCACTATCAGCAGTGGTCGCACCCCGGACCCGTGGATCGGCACCGGATACGCCCCCGCCGGCCTGGGCTACTGGTCCACGGTGGAGGATCTCGCGCGACTCGTCGCGGCCACCGCCGCCGGCACCGCGCCCGGCATCGACGCCCGCGACCCGCGCTTCGACGACACCGACCGCACCCGCATCGGATACGGCTGGCTCACCACCCGCTACGGCGACCACGAGATCACCTGGCACAACGGTGCCACCAGTGGCTTCTCCTCGTACGTCGGCTTCGACCGGGCCACCGGCCGGGGCGTGGTGGTGCTCGGCAACACCGACATGGGAGTGGAGCCCGTCGGGCTGCGGCTGCTCGGGGTACCCCGTGAGGAGGCCGGCACCGCCTCGCCGGCTCGACCGATCTGGATCGGAATCGGGATCGGGCTGCTGTTCACCTTCATCGGCGGCCTGACCCTGATCGGCACCGCGCGGCGCCCCGTGGCGGACCGGCTCACCGTCCTGTCGGGAGGCGTCTGGGCGCTGGTCTACCCGGCCCTGGGTCGCCAGCTCGGTGACTGGTCGGCTGTGCCCGGATGGATCTGGCCGCTCGGGCTGGTGGCCTCCGGCGTCGGGCTGGCCCTGGTCGTCCAGCGCTGGCGAGCCCTGCCGCTGAACGGTGCGGCCCGGCCGTGGCTGCGGGTAGCGGCGACAATCGGCTCCGTCGTCGTCGCTACGGCGCTCACCGCCGCCCTGGTGCGGTGAGCGGGTGCGGCTGCCGGCCGGGCACCGATCGGCAGCCGCACCCGGCTGTCGGCTGGGCACCGATCGGCGTAGCGACCGAACGTCGATGCGTACCGGCTGATCAGGCCCTGTGCGACGGCATCGAGATGTATCAGGATGGCGGGACGTCCGGCGCACGGGGGTAGGGGAGCCGGACATCCACAGAGGAAGGACGTGGCACATCGTGGTGCCTTTCTCCGGCAGGAAAGTGCTCGCCGCCATCGCAGCCGGCACGCTCCTGGGTACGACAGCGCTGGTAAGCCCGGCGCTGGCCAGCCCGAACAACAACTCGGCCAAGAAGCTGACAAAGGCGGTGACGGTCAAGGGGGTGCTCAAGCACCTCGACACCTTCCAAGCCATCGCCGACGCCAACGCCGACACCCGCGCCTCCGGCACCCCGGGTTACGACGCCAGCGCCGACTACGTGGCCAAGCTGTTGAAGAAGGCCGGTTACCAGGTGACCCGGCAGCAGTTCGACTTCGCGTTCTACGAGGAGTTCGGCTCGTCGTTCGCCCAGGTGGCACCGAGCCCGACCACGTACACCGACGGCGTCGACTACGAGCTGATGGACTACTCCGGCGCCGGCATGGCGGAGGCGACGGTCGTCCCGGTCGACCTCGCCCTCGACCCACCGCGCGCCTCGTCCTCCGGCTGCGAGGCCAGCGACTTCGACGCCGTCGACGTGGCCGGCAAGGTCGCGCTGATGCAGCGGGGCACCTGCGCCTTCGGCGACAAGGTGGTCAACGCCGAGGCCGCCGGTGCCGTCGGCGCGATCATCATGAACCAGGGCAACGGTACGCCGGAGGCCAACGCGGATCGCTACGACCTGTTCGCCGGCACCCTCGGCACACCCGTCGGCATCCCGGCCGTCTCCGTGTCGTACTACAGCGGTGAGCAGTTCGCCGCCACCGCCGGCCTGGCGGTACGGATCGAGGCCGACACCACCTCGGAGATCCGCAGCACCGAGAACGTCTTCGCGCAGACCCGGCACGGCCGCACCGACAACGTGGTCATGGCCGGCGCGCACCTCGACTCCGATCCGGCCGGGCCGGGTTACAACGACAACGGCACCGGCAGCGCGGCGCTGCTTGAGGTGGCGTTGCAGATGGCGAAGGTGAAGCCGAAGAACGCCGTCCGCTTCGCCTGGTGGGGCGCGGAGGAGGCAGGTCTGGTCGGTTCGCAGTACTACGTGGACAGCCTGACCGAGCAGCAGATCGCCGACATCGCCCTCTACCTCAACTTCGACATGGTCGGTTCGCCGAACTACGTGTTCGGGGTGTACGACGGCGACGACTCCGCCGAGCAGGGCTCCGGCCCGGGTCCGGAGGGCTCGGCGGAGATCGAGAAGGTGTTCGAGAAGTTCTTCGCCTCCCGCAAGCTGCCCACCGTGCCGTCCGACTTCACCGGCCGCTCGGACTACGGGGCATTCATCGCCGCCGGCGTGGACATCCCGGCCGGTGGCCTGTTCACCGGCGCTGAAGGAGTCAAGACGGAGGCCGAGGTCGCGCTCTTCGGTGGGCTGGCCGGGGTCTCCTACGACCCCTGCTACCACCAGGCCTGCGACAGCCGTACGCCGGTCGCCGACGGCGCCGACGCCGCCATCTACCAGGCGTTGAGCAAGAAGTACCGGCTCCAGGGCAACGTGAACGTCTTCGCGCTCGACGTCAACGCCGACGCCATCGCCACCGCCGTGATCACGTTCGCGTACGACACCTCGAAGGTGAACGGCGTGACGACCCCCGGCAAGGGCAAGGGGAAGCACGGCCACAAGCACGGTCACGGTCACCACTGGAGGTAGCCGGCCAACAGCCCGGCGGGCCGGACCTTTGTCTCGGGGTTCGGCCCGCCCGGGTCAGTCGGGCAGTGTGGCGCGGCGGGTAAGCCGAAACTGCTGTCGCTTGCCGTCGTCGCGGACCACCACGCCGTAGCGGGACAACTCGGCGCGCAGCTCCTTGGCCTCGCCGCCCCGGTCGTGTTCCAGCGCCTCCCGCCGGGCCCGCAGCAGCGCCTCCGCGCCCGCCGGCAAGCCGGGCAGGTCAGGCACCCAGAGCCGGTACGCCTCGCGGTGCGGATCCGCCTCCGCCCACGGCCAGCCGTGCTCCCGGAAGGCTTCGGCCAGCTGCTTGGCCGGCAGGTCACTCGACTGCCGGGCCAGCTCGGCGTCGTCGGCGTCGAGCAGCACCAGGTTCTTGCCGTCCAGGTAGACCACCCGGGTGTCCCGCCGGTTGATCTCCCGTTCGGAGCTGCCCTGACGCAGCCGCACCTCGGTGCCGGACACGGTCACCCGTACCCGCTCGGCGGTGCCGACGGCGGCGATCACCAGCCCGACCAGGATGCCGACACCCACCCCACCGGGTAGTGCGTACCGGTCGGGCAGGCCGTCGACCGCCCGGAACAGGCCCTGCGCCGGAGCCCAGGGCAGGTCGGCCACCCAACCCGCCCCGGCCACCAGCAACCCACCGAGCACGCCGCCGACCAGCGGGATCCCGCCCCAGAGCACGACCAGCTCGGTGATGCCACCGCTGACCACGGTCGGCGTCCCGTACGCCCTCACGTAACCTCCCGCCGCATGGTCCGGACCAGCCCGGCGACCAGCGGCACGACCAGCCACACCAACAGCGACACCGCGAGTCGTTGCCATTGTCCAGCGGTCACCTCGGCGGTGAACAGCGGCTCCATCGTCAGGTTGGTGTCCAGCCAACCGGCGACGCGGTGCAGCGGCCGGACCAGCTCGCCCAGGACCGACCACACGATCGGTAGCACCAGGTAGACCACGATGGCCAGCGGGCTGTGCAGCAGCAGCAGACCGAAGCCGGCCCCGATCAGCGCGGTGGCCACCTGGAACACGGCGGCGTGCAGGAGCAGCATCCGGTCGAACTGCCAGCTTCCCGCACCGCCGGTCGCCGAGGAGACAAGCGTGCCGACGGCGGCCACCGCGAGACTGGTCAGCACCGACGCCAGCGCGGCCAGCACCACCGCGACGAGCTTCGCCGCGATCACCCGTTCCCGCCGGGGCACCAGCGCGAAGGTGGTCAACGCGGTGCGTTGGGACCACTCGCTGGTGATCGACAGGATGCCCAGCACCGGCAGCAGGAAGCCCACCGGCACCAGCGACGGGGTGAAGAAGTTGGCGAAGGTCTGCTCGTCGTCCGGCGCGTACACCAGTTGGAGGGTGACGATGACGGCGCTGACCAGGCCGATGGTGATCAGCAGCCAGCGACCCGCCCGGGTGTCGACGAGTTTGCGCAGCTCCACGCCGGTCAGCCGGGCCAGCGACGGTCGGTGCTCTACCCGGCGGTGGTCCGCGGCGGCGGTCTCGGGCGCGGTGGTGACGGTGGTCATCGGACGACCTCCCCGGTCGGTTCGGCGATGGTGGTGGCGGGCACGACCGGGCCGGGTGCGGTGGCGGTCAGGGTGAGGAACAACTGCTCCAGACCGCCGCCGGCCGGACGCAGCTCGGTGAGGGCCACCCCGGCGGCCAGGGCGACCTGCCCGACGGTCTCGGTGTCGGCACCAACCAGCAGCCCGTCGGAGCCCTCACTGACCGTCAGGCCGGCCCGATGCATCGCGGCCCGCAACGCCGCGCCGTCGCGGGCCCGCACGACCGCGCCGTCGCCGGCCAGCAACTCGTCCTTGTCTCCCTGGGCCACGATCCGGCCACCCCCGATAACCACCAGCCGGTCCGCGACCGCCTCCACCTCGCGCAGCAGATGAGAGGAGAGCAGCACGGTGCCGCCCCGGTCGGCGAAGTCCCGGAGCAGGCCGCGCATCCAGAAGATGCCTTCCGGGTCCAGGCCGTTGGCCGGCTCGTCCAGGATCAGCACCCGGGGGTCACCCAGCAGCGCGTGCGCCAGGCCGAGCCGCTGACGCATACCCAGCGAGTACGCCCGCACCCGCCGTCGGGCGGCCGTCGGGCCCAGACCCACCCGGTCGAGCAGCTCGCCGACCCGGCGTCGGTCGACGCCCATCGTCGCCGCCGCCACGGCCAGTGCCTCCCGGCCGGTCCGCCCGGCGTGCTGGGCGGAGGCGTCCAGCAACACCCCGACCGTCCGGCCCGGGTTGGGCAGCTGCCGGTACGGCCTACCGTCGACGGTGGCGGTGCCGGCGGTCGGCGGGGTGAGCCCGCAGATCATGCGCATGGTGGTGGACTTGCCGGCCCCGTTGGGGCCCAGGAAACCGGTGACGGTGCCCGGTTCGCAGTGGAACGACACGTCCTCGACGGCGGTGTGCCGCCCGTACCGTTTGGTGAGCTGCTGTACGGCGATCATGCGGTGAGCCTGCCCGAGCCGGCCGGCCATCCGCAGCGGCCATCGGTCTGCCCCGCGCAGACCAAGGTCGATGCTGAGGTCTCGACTTTGGTTGCTGGTCCGGTGCCCGCCGGGCTGCCTACCATTGCGCCTGTGACCAGCGCCGTCGTACTCGATCACCCGGGTCTGCTGCCCGGGGCGCTGGACCCTGGGGTGGGCCGCCGACCGCGGCGGACCCCCCGCGACTGGCTGGTCGACAGCCTCGCGTTCCTCGTCTCCCTGGCCTGGGTGGTGCTGGCCACCTTCGACGCCGCCTCCCCGAACCCGACCTTCGCCGACCGGCTGCCTTACGACTGGATGATCGCGGCCGACGCCCTCTTCGGCCAGCTCTGCGCGGCGGCGCTCTGGCTGCGGCGTCGCTGGCCGGTGGGGGTGGCCCTGGCGACGCTGCCGTTGGCGATGTTCTCCGTCGCCTCCAGCATCGCCCTGTTGATCATCTACTTCACGGTGGTGGTGCACCGTCGGACGGCGGTCGCCCTGGCCGTCACCGGAGCCGGGCTCTTCACCAACTTCTTCTTCGCCCTGCTGCGTCCCAATGCCGGCAGCCCGTACTGGATAGACACCATCTGGGGCGTGGTGATCACCCTGCTGGTGCTGGCCTGGGGGATGTTCGTGCGGGCGCGCCGGCAACTGGTGCTGTCGTTGCGCGAGCGCGCCGAGCGGGCCGAGGCCGAGCAGCAGCTGCGGGTCACCCAGGCGCGGCAGTTGGAGCGCACCCGCATCGCCCGGGAGATGCACGACGTGCTCGCCCACCGGATCTCCCTGCTCAGCCTGCACGCCGGGGCGTTGGAGTTCCGCCCCGACGCGCCCGCACCGGAGGTGGCCCGGGCGGCCGGGGTGATCCGGGACAGCGCGCACGCCGCCCTTCAGGACCTGCGCGAGGTGATCGGCGTGCTGCGGGCCGAGACCTCGCTGCCCGACGACCCGGAACGCCCCCAACCGACTCTCGACGATCTACCCGCCCTGATCGCCGAGTCGCGGGCGGCCGGCACCCGTGTCGACCTGCGGAATCGGGTCGCCGCGCCGGACCGGCTGCCGGTGGCCGTGGGGCGCAGCGTCTACCGCATCGTGCAGGAGGGGCTCACCAACGCCCGCAAGCACGCCCACGGTGCCGCCGTCACAGTCGGCCTCAACGGAGCGCCAGGTGACGGGCTGCGCGTGGAGATCCGTAACCGCAGGCCGGTGGGTGAGTTGCCCGGGACGGCCATCCCCGGCACCGGCACCGGCCTGGTCGGCATCGCCGAGCGGGTCAGTCTCGCCGGTGGGCGGTTGGAGCACGGCTGCGACGACCAGGGTGACTTCCGGTTGGCCGCGTGGTTGCCGTGGCCGGCGACGTGACGGGCCCGGTGCCGGCCGCCGCCGAGGGCGGTGGCGCTGCCGCTTCCGGCGAGGAGCGCCCGGTGCGGATCCTGATCGTGGACGATGACGCGCTGGTACGTGCCGGTCTGTCGATGATCCTCGGCGGTACGCCCGACCTGAAGGTGGTCGGCGAGGCCGCCGACGGAAGCGAGGTCGTCCGGGCCGTCGCCGCGTGCCGGCCGGACGTGGTGCTGATGGACATCCGGATGCCCAGGCTGGACGGGCTGGCCGCCACCGAGGCGCTGCGCGGGCTGCCCCACCCGCCGGAGGTGCTCGTGCTTACCACGTTCGACGCCGACGAGCACGTGCTGCGGGCGCTGCGAGCCGGTGCCGGCGGGTTCCTGCTGAAGGACACGCCACCGGTGGAGATCGTGCGGGCGGTGCGCCGGGTGGCGGCCGGCGAGGCGACCCTGTCGCCGACGGTCACCCGGACCCTCATCGAGCACGTGACGGCCGGACCGGCGGCAGACCCACGGCGGGACCGGGCCGCGCGGCTGATCGGGGGCCTGACCGAGCGGGAACGCGCCGTCGCCGTGGCGCTCGGCCGGGGACGCACCAACGCCGAGATCGCCGCCGAGCTGTTCATGAGCGTGGCCACCGTCAAGGCGTACGTCTCCCGGCTGCTGACCCGCCTCGGACTCAACAACCGGGTGCAGGTGGCCCTGCTCGTACACGACGCCGGGCTGGTCTGAAACCGGTTTGAACCATCCCGCTCCGGTGGCCGTACCACTGCCCGAGGTGCGGTGCTCAAGCGCACCGCTACCGGAGCTGCGGGAGGTCTGCCGTGCGAGTTGATGAGCAGTCGACGGATCCCATCGATCAGATTCTGGGCGAGTTGCCGGTCCCGACGCCGTTGACCCCTGAGGACGTCCGGCTGGCTGTCCGGGCGGTGGTCGTGCACGCGGCCGAGGAGTGGCCGTCCGGGGCGCTGTGCCGCAACGATGGTGCCCGGTTCCCCTGCCGGCTGCATCGTTGGGGTCGGAAGGTACTGCTGAACCACGGGCTCAACGAGCGACAGCTCGACGCCCTCATTCGGCACGGCAATCCGTTCGTGCACGTGCCGTTCCCGTTCCTGATCAACGGCCCGTCGGCGGGACGTACCCCCGCCGCGCGTCCGGCGGGCACCGACCGGGCCGCCGGTTACCCGCCGCGGGCCGCCGGGCATCCCGGGCGACCCGAGCGCGCCGCCGGATACCCGGCGCGTGGCCCGGCGCCCCGGGTGGCCGCCCCGGTTGGGCGTACCGGTGTGCGGGCGCCCGGCTCCGGCCGGCCGGTGGCACCCCCCGCCACCGCGCCGCGCTGGCCGCGGGCGAGCTGAGCGGGCTCGCCCGTCGGCGGTACGACGCCGGCCCGGAGCGCGGGGTCATTCCCCGCCCGCGCCCGGGCCGGCGTCGCGATGCATGCTGCGATCAGCGGTTCCCGGCGGGAATTCCGCAGTTGGGCGCCGCCCAGTAGGTGTTGTTCGCGCTGCGGTCCTGGTTGTTCTCCCGCCGCGAGTCCACGTGGACGTGGGTGTTGTGGCCGGAGACGCCGGGCCCGATGATGCCGCTGAAGCCGTGGTTGCGGGCCTGGCGGGCGATCTGGCACAGCGACCTGTCGTTCGAGATGAGGTCGGCGGCGTTGCCGTAGAGGTGCTGGCTGTCCGACGCCCCGCCCACCCGGTTGTTGCAGGTGCGGCTGCGGAACCCGCTGGTGACGATCAGCGGCTGGTCGCCGAGGCTCTTGCGCAGCGCCTCCAGCTTCCACATGGTGCGCAGCGCGTTCTGCCGCGTCTGGGTGGTGCTCAGCGGGCCGCCGTCCCATCCGCTGCCGCCGCAGCCGTCGTCCATCTCGCGGTAGGCGAAGTGCCGGGGCGTGCAGTTGTTGTCCTGGAGCTGGTACAGCTTCCGGAACGTCTGCGGGCCGGCGATCCCGTCGACCCGGAGGCCGTACGCGGACTGGAAGCGGCGAACCGCGGCGGCGGTCTTCGGGCCGAACCGTCCGTCCAGCTCCACGACGTTGTTGTTGCCGGCCCAGCCGGCTATCCGTAGTTGCAGCTCCCGCACGTCGCTGCCGGAGCGACCCTGGTAGAGGTTGCGGTCCCAGGTGTAGCAGCCGTCGGCATGGGCCGCTGGCGCGGCGACCACCGAGGCGATCGCGGCGCCCGGCAGGGCCAGGGCGAGGGCGACGACTGCCCGTTTCAAGGTGTGTACGCGCACAGAAGTCCTCCCGATAGGAGAGTGAATGGGATGGCCTCCGGGACTTCGACCGGGCTGTCCCGTGGATCCACCCTCGCACCGGGGCAGCCGATTGGAGGGGATAAACGAGAATTGTCCTCGCAATTCACCGTACCTGAGCATTGGCTGGGAATTGGGCCCGTTTATGAATCCGGCAATCGGTACCTAGGGGCGGTAGAGAAGCCACTTCAGTGCGGAATGCCGCAACCGGTGACACGGAGGGTGATGTTCTCCCGGTCGACCGGCCCGGTAACGTCAGCGCCGGCGAGGACGGGGAGGTGGGCGTGGCGCGTGGTGGCATCTTCTGCGTCGAGGGCCAGTGGCACCGGGATCTCAACGAGCGCGGGTCCGTGCTGCCCACCCTGGAACTGCTCGAACGGCTGGGCAAGGTCCGCTTCATTCACAAGGACGCGGCCACCCGGGACGAGCTGTTCTACTTCATCGACCGTTGGCTGCTGAAGCAGTACGCCGACCATCGGCTCGGCTTCTTCGCCATGCACGGCGAACCGAACCGGTTGTGCCTCACCGACTGGCACTCGGTCGAACTCACCGAGGTGGCCGACCTGATGGCTGGACGCTGCGAGGGGCGCCGTCTCTACTTCGGCAGCTGCTCGGTGCTGCGCGCCCCCGAGCCGGTGCTGCGGGACTTTCTCGACGTCACCGGCGCCGCATTGATCTGCGGCTTCACCCGCGAGGTGGACTGGGTCGAGTCAGCGGCGTTCGAGACCGTCCTGCTCGACGTGCTCGCCAACGGCCGCCGGCACAACGCCGCCGAGCTGCGGATGGGCTCGGCGCACTGGGCGCCGCTCGCCTCGTACCTGGGCTTCCGGATCATCTACGCCAACGGCCGGGCCTGGCGACCCTCGCTGCGCCCCCGCGTACCCAGCCAGCCGTCCGCCGGTCAGCACGCCTGAGTGCTGGTAGAAACGAGCGATGGCACGCATGATCGCTCGTAACACCCGGGTCGACCGGGACGAACTTGTCGAGTTTCTCCGCCCCCGGCACCGGGTGGTGCTGATGACCACCCGCGCCGACGGCCGGCCGCAGTCCTCGCCGGTCGCCGCCGGGTTGGACACCGAGGGCCGGCTGGTGATCTCCAGCTATCCGGAGCGCGCGAAGGTCGCCAACGTCCGCCGCGACCCCCGCGTGTCGGCCTGTGTGCTCTCCGACGACTGGAACGGCCCGTGGGTGCAGGTCGACGGCACCGCCGAGGTGCTGGACCTGCCCGAAGCCCTCGAACCGCTTGTGGAGTACTTCCGCAGCATCTCCGGTGAGCATCCGGACTGGGATGAGTACCGGGCGGCGATGCGGCGGCAGGGCAAGTCGTTGATCAGGATCACCATCACCGGGTGGGGGCCGGTGGCGACCGGCGGCTTTCCGGCTCGACTGGCCGACTGACCCGGGCGGGGCGCGGCGAAGTGCCGCGCCCCGCCGGGGTTCAGCGCCGAGCCGTCGCGTACGCGGCGCAGCCGATCAGTTCCATCGAGACCTGGAGCCGTTCCAGGCTGATGTTCTTGGCGATGGTGTCCTCGGGGCTGTGGTACGGCGGCTCCAGCAACGCCGGTGACTCCTCGCCGCGCCAGGAGAAGTTCGCGCTGGCGATGCCGACCTCCTGGAAAGACTGGTGGTCGCTGGCGCCGCGCTGGGTCACCGGTGAGATCCGCGGCTCGTAGCCGAGCCGCCGGGCGGCGGCGGAGACCTCGTCGGTGGCCCGGTTGCTCTCGCCGGTGAACGACAACAACCAGTACCGGGTCGCCGGGTCCCAGCTGGTGGCGACCATGTCGTTCTGGTAGACGGCGAGGATCCGGTCCCGCTCGGGCTGGGGCAGTTGAGCCACGTAGTAGCGCGAACCGATCAACCCCTGCTCCTCCGAGCCCCACAGGGCGAACCGCACCGTGGCGTTGATCGGCACCGCCTTCAACACCCGGGCCAGTTCCAGGCAGAGCACGGTGCCCGAGCCGTCGTCGTTGGCACCCGGCGCACCGATGACCGAGTCGTAGTGGGCGCTGACCATGACGACCGGGCCGTTGCGGCCCGCCCGACCACGTCGCTCACCAAACACGTTGTGCGAGGTCAACCCCCGATGGGCGGTGGTGGCGACGGTCAGGGTGAGTGGCCCGGCCGCCAGCAACGCACGCAGCCGGTGCTTCTGCGCCTGAGCCACCCCGACGACCGGGATCGGCAGCGGCTCGGCGGCGGAGCCGGGCAGGGTGGGAGAGAACGCCGACGCGCGACGGGGTGCCACCAGGTCGGCCGGCAGGAAGACCACGGCTGCCGCCCCGGCCGCCACGGCGGTGGCGGCGAGCTGTTCGCGCTGGGCCGCGACATAGTCCACAAGTACGATCCGGCCACTGACGTCGGCCGGGTAGTCGCCGGGCGTACCCGCGCCGACATCGACCACGGGCGCGGTGATCCTGGTGTCCAACGCGGCCTGTCCGCTCGCGCCGACCTGCCAGTTCAGGTCCCGAGGCAGCCCGGCCGGCGAGCTGAGCTGGGCGAGGAACTTGTCGGCGACCGGGAAGGGTTGCAGCGTGGTGTCGTAGCGCAGCCGGTCGAGCTGGCCGGCGATGTAGTGCGCCGCCCGGCGCTCCGAGTCGGTGCCGCCGATGCGTGGGCCGATGTCCTCGGAGAGCACCTTCAGGTGTTGCAGGGCACGCTCTGCCGACAGCTGCGCGACGACGATCCGGTCGTGGGGGGTGAGGGTCGGGGGCCGGTGCGCGCCCGGACGCCGGTCGGCGGCCGCCCAGGCGGGGGCGGGCAGCGTCACGGCGGCGGCGCCACCGAGTGCGACGGTCAACATCCGTCGCCGGTTGAGCGAACCTGATCCGGTGGTGCGGGACGATTCGTGCGGGGTTGTCACGGTGTCGTCGAGCGAGGCCAAGACGGCGCCCTCCTGATTCGAGGTCCGACCCGCGCGTCAGGGGTGTGACGCCCCGGGTCACAGAGACTCGAATCTATCCGGCGGGCTGCCGGCGCTCAAGATCAGAGATCAGTAGGCGGCGGTGAAGCGCATGTTCCGGAAGCGCCCGTTCTCGATCTCGTCGACCACCGCGACCGCCAGGTCCTCGTAGCTGAGCACGCTGCGGCCCTGCGCGTCGGTCACCGGCTGGTCGGTGCCGGTGCGGTATCGGCCGGTGCGCTCGCCCGGGTGGAACTCAAGCGGCGGCGGGCTGACGTACGTCCAGGTCACCCCGTCGGCCGAGGAGCGGTAGAGGTCCAGGGCCTCCGCCTGCCCCAACGCGGAGTCGCGGTACTCGTCGGGAAAGTCCGGGTCGTCCAGCAGCCGGCCACCCGCCGGGTTGAGCAGGGTGGCGCCGCCGCCGATGTGGATCACCCGAGGTGCCGCCGGCATTCCGCGCAACGCGGCGAGCAGGGTCCGCGCCGCGTCGGGCCACAGCGTACGGTCGCCGCCGCCGATCGCCACCACAAGCGCGTCCGCCTCCGGCGCCAGTTCCCGCACACTCCGCTCACTCGTCGCGTCACCGGTGACGACCCGAACCCCGGCCGGCAGGTACGACGCGTCCGCCTCGGGGCGGCGTACCGCAGCCACCACCCGGTGCCCTCGGTTGAACGCCTCCCTGACGATCCGGGAACCCGCGGTGCCGGCCGCACCGAACACGACGATGTTGACCACGCCTCCCAGGCTAGGGATTCGGTCGGGTGGGTGTCGGCGGAACGGCTCAGTCGACAAGTGCCGAGTAGACCAGTTGGCGTAGCTGCGGCCGGATGGGCCAGGTGCTCGACGGCATCAGCTGGGTGAAGAACATGGCGGTGATCTCCTCGACCGGGTCGACCCAGAACGCGGTGCTGGCCACGCCGCCCCAGTAGTACTCGCCAACGCTGCTCGGCACCCGGCTCGGCACCGGGTCGTCGACGACCGCGAAGCCGAGGCCGAACCCGATGCCGTCCAGGTTGGTCTCGGCGAACCCGCCGGTGGACAGCGTGCCCAGGTCCTGCCCGCCGGGCAGGTGGTTGCGAGCCATGAAGCGCACCGTGCGGGGACCGAGCAGACGCGTGCCGTCCAGTTCGCCGCCGCGCAGCAGCAGTTGGGTGAAGCGGTGGTAGTCGGCGGCCGACGAGATCAGCCCACCGCCGCCGGAGAGCAGCACCGGCTTCTCGTACGCCAGCGCGCCCAGCGCGTCGTGCCGCACCGCGCGACCGGACGCCGGATCCGGCACGTACAGGGCGGCCAGCCGCTCGGCGTCGGCGCCGTCGACGTGCCAACGGGTGTCGCCCATGCCCAGCGGACGCAGGATCCGTTCGGTCAGGAAGGTGTCCAGGCTCTGCCCGGAGACCACCTCGATCAGCCGGCCGAGCACGTCGGTGGCGACCGAGTAGCCCCAGGCGGTACCGGGCTGGAACAGCAGCGGCAGCTCACCGAAGACCCGGCAGGCGTCGGCCAGGTCGACCTCGGCCGGTGGGTAGAGGTCGTAGCCGGCGGCCCGGTACAACCCGTCGACCACCGACGTCTGCATGAAGCCGTAGGTCAACCCGGCGGTGTGGGTGAGCAGGTGCCAGATCCGGATCGGCTCGATCGCCGGCACGGTGTACGGCTTGAGCGTCGAACCCTTCGAGTAGACCCGCATGTCGGCGAACTCGGGCAGCCAGCGCCCGATCTCGTCGGTCAGCTCGAAGCGGCCCTCCTCCCACAGCATCATCGCCGCGACCGAGGTGATCGGCTTGGTCATCGAGTAGATCCGCCAGAGGGTGTCCGGCTGCACCGGCGTGCCCGCCTCGCGGTCCCGCAGCCCGTACGTCGAACTGTGCGCGATCTCGCCGCGCCGGGTGACCACCGCCTGCCAGCCGGCGAGCCGGCCGGCGTCGACGTAGCCGGCGAAGTGTTCGTCGATCCGGGCCAGCCGCGTCGGGTCGAATCCGACCTGCTCCGGCTCGATGCTGGGTGCCATGCTCACCTCAGCGAACCTACCGGCCGGTACGCGCGGCGGGAAGGCATGTTGTCGGGGTCACTGGTTAGCCTGCGGGACATGCCGGAGCCGACTGAGGACGTCACCTTCCACGACGAGGACTGGTACGCCGAGGACCTGGCCGACCGGCACTTCGTCAACTGCACCTTCCACCGGGTGGATCTCACCGAGGCGACCAGTCAGGGCGCGGTCTTCGAGGGCTGCACCTTCGGCGACGTGGCGTTCAACGTCTCCCGGCACGCCGACTCGGCCTTCACCCGGTGCGCCTTCGTCCGGTGCAACCTCTTCGAGGCGGAGTTCACCGGCTGCAAGCTGCTGGGCAGCACCTTCGACCGCTGTGATCTGCGGCCGTTGACGGTGACCGGAGGTGACTGGTCGTTCCTCACCCTCGCCGGTGGCGACCTGCGCGGCGCGCGCTTCACCGGCGTGCGGATGCGGGAGACCGACCTGTCCGGGGCCGACCTGACGGGCGCGTCGCTGACCGGGTGCGACCTGTCCGACGTGCAGTGGCGCGGCGCCCGGCTCTCCGGTGCGGACCTGCGCGGCAGTGATCTGGCCGGGCTGGATCCGGCCACGGTGCACCGGGCCGGGACGGTCATCGACGTGATGCAGGCGGCGACCCTGGCCCGGGCGCTGGGCTTCGATATCCGGGGCTGAAGCCGTCATGGCGAAGACATGAATTCTCTGTCTTCTATGTGAATCAGGCTCCGTCTCCCCGTGGCCGGCGTCTCTAATGGTTCGTACGGCCAGGTGCGCACTGGCCGTCCATACCCCTGTCCCCGACTGACGGAGGATGATGTCCGATGTTCCGTACCATCCAGGCCGCGCTCGTCGCGACCGCGCTGACCCTTGTCGCGCTTGTGGTTCCGGCGGGACCGGCGATGGCCGCCAGCTGTTCCACCGCGTCGACCCAGGCGCTCGTCGGGGGTCATCGGGTGAAGATCTACTGTGGTGCTGCGGGGCACTTCGACGGTTTCGGCACCACGCTCACCGAGGCCAACCTGGAGGCGCTGCGCCTGTACCAGCTCTACCTCACCTACGGCGAGCGGTGCAGCGGGTCGACTGTGGGCTCGTTGGTCGGTGGGCGCAGCGTGTCGATCTACTGCCCGGGCCGCTACACCGACAGCTTCGGCAGCAACCTCACCGATGCCGCGGTCGAGGCTAGGGAGTTGGTGACGATGCGGCTCGCCGGCGGCCCGAACTGCGACGGCTCCAGCGTGGCCACGCTTGTGGGCGGTTACCGGGTGACGCTCTTCTGCACCGGGCGCTACGTCCGGGGTCAGGGCAGCACGCTCACGGAGGCAGCACAGATCGCCCGGCTCACCGCGGCGCTCGGCTGAGCGGGGCCGCCGGCCGGTCGTTGCCCGGCCGGTGGCCCGCTTCGGCAGTAGCCTGGTCGGCGACCGTCCCACACGACGGAGACGACCCGGGGAGGACGAGCAATGCCCGCTTTCGCGTTGGCGCACCTGCGGAACCCGCAGGTCAACGAGGATATTCTGACCTACCTGGAGCGGATCCAGGCCACGCTGGAGCCGTACGGCGGCCGGTTCGTGGTGCACGGTCCGGAGGTGGACGTACGCGAGGGTGAGTGGCCGGGCAGCGTGGTCATCCTCGAGTTTCCCGACCGGCAGCAGGCTCACGCCTGGTACGACTCGCCGGCCTACCAGGAGATCCTGCCGCTGCGTACCCGTCACATCGACGCCTCGGCGATCATCTTCGACGGGGTGGGACCGGGCTATGACCCCGGCCGGACCGCGGCGGCGCTGCGGGCGCAGACGGCGACCGGCTGAGCCCACGGGACAGTTTGTCCGTCACCCCGGGTCCACCGGGTCGTAACGTCCTGCTGTCCGTGTTCGACCGTCCTGTGTGGAGGCCAGGCCGATGAACAGCAGCAGCAGTACCGTCCGTCCCGCTCCGCCCACCGGTGAGCGGTCCGGGGTGGGGTTGCGGGAGATCCCGCTGCCGCCGTACGTGACCGCCGAGGATGCCCAGTTCGCCGTGCGGGCTGTCGTGGTGCACGCGCCACGACGCTGGTCGGGCGGCACGGTCTGCCGCAACGACGCCAGCCCGCACCCATGCCGACTGCATCGGTGGGGCACCCGGGTGCTCGCGCTACGCGGTCTGCACGACGCCGACATCGCCGCGTTGATCGAGCGCGGTGATCCCGCTGCCCCGCTGCCGCCCCGGCCTCCGGCCTGAGCGGCGTAAGGAGCCGTAACCCACTCGAATACCCGTACAACCGGCCGTCATGCCTTGTGTCGCGCTGACATCGCTCTATTTGACGGACGCCTCGACAGCGGGCAACGTTGGGGCCTGGAGGGGCCTTGAGCTGCCCCGATGTGGCGGTGGGTGGCACCGCCTGGGAGCCCAGAAACCCACGAGGAGTCCCACCATGCTCACGATGACCGACAATGCCGTCCTGGTGATCCGTGATCTTGCCGCGCAGCAGGACGTCTCCGAGGGCGGCGGCGTACGCATCGCCGCGGACACCACCGCCGGCTCGCTCACCGTCGAGTTGGTGCCCGCGCCGATCGAGGGCGACCACGTGGTCGACAACCAGGGCGCCCGGATCTTCCTCGATTCCGATGCGGCCGACCTGCTCGGTGATGCCTCGGTCGACGCGACCGTCGACGACGAGGGTGTCGTGCAGTTCGGGTTCACCGAGAAGGAGTAGCTCGGGCCAGCGCGTTCAGTACGTGGGCCAGATGGTGTGAGGTGCTCCACGCCATCCAGTTGGTAGCCGAGCCGGCCCCGGCACCCCGCCTCGCTCGGCGCGCGATCTCCTGATCGCCCCAGGAGAAGCTCGCGCCCGTGGCCGGCCAGTGCGGGCCCGACACCAGCGTGCGACACAGGTCGGCGATCCGCTGGTCGCCCTGCCCGCGGCGGCGCGACCAGCGGTGGATCAACCAGGCGCCGTCGCCGGTGTAGGGGACCGTGAGGTGCCGGTCGACGGCCGGCTGGGCAGCGGCCGAGGCCACGCCGTAGTCGCCGAAGGTGACACCCAGGTCGGCCAGTCGCTGCCAGAGCAGCCAGTCCCAGCGATCCACCCGGACCGGCTCGTCGATGGGCAGGCGGGACAGGGCCGGCGGCATGCCGCCGGCCACCACGCTCACCGAACGCCAGGCGTGCCGGCGGGTCCAGTCCAGCATCCGCCGGACCCGGGGCTCGGCCAGCCGAACGTCGGCCGGGCAGCACACGTCACCACAGTCGAGCACCAGATCACACTGCTCAGGGGCCAGCCGTGCGTGTCTGCCGATCCGCTCCACGGCCGTGGTGGTGGCGTCGGGGCCGGCCCGATCCTGGCGTAGCCGCAGGCGTACCACGCCCCGTTGGGTCTGCGCGCGAGCCGTGGCACCGAGCGCCGCCAACCGCCGCTCACCGTCCGTCAGGCCGATCACCGGCACCAGCGGTACGCCCCGGCAGGCCAACGCGGATGCCGTGGTGTCGGGTAGGACACCGATGTCGACGGCGGGAAGCAGCCCGGGGGGCAGTCGGGTCAGCGGGCCGATGACAGTTTTGTCGACTTCGGACAGTTGCAGGATCGGGCTGAGCATCGGGGCGAGGGCGTCGTCGAGGTGGCCGAGCGCCTCCAGCTCCCCGCGCCGTGCGGTGAGGACAGGACGGTAGACCGGCTCCTCCGCCCGTCCTCCGGGGGCGGGCATCATAATTCAATGTAGCCAGACGATTACCCACCACCCAGAGCGGAGCAGCGGGAAATCGCCGGACAGGTGTCAACTGCCTGACTATCCTCGCGTGGTGTCTGACGCACCGACCCGGTACCGGTCCGCCGACGAGGACAGCGCCCGCTGGGAGGACTTCCCCTTCCGTCCCGGGGACATCGTGATCAGCACCCGCTCCAAGAGCGGGACGACCTGGATGCAGATGATCTGCGCTCTGCTGGTGTTGCGTACGCCGGAACTGCCGGCACCGCTGACCGAGCTGTCACCCTGGCTCGACTGGCTGGTCGAGCCGCAGGAGCGGGTGTACGCGCGGCTGGCCGCCCAGCGGCACCGCCGCTTCATCAAGACCCACACTCCGCTCGACGGGGTACCGATTGATCCCCGGGTGCACTACGTGGTGGTGGCCCGCCATCCGCTCGACGCGGCGGTCTCGCTGCACCACCAGAGTGCCAATCTGAATCGCGCCCGGCTCGCCGAGCTGACCGGCCAGCCCGCGACACCGGAGCCGGAGAGCCCTCGTCCGTCGGTCGAGCAGGCGCTCGTACGCTGGATCGACGCGAATCCGGATCCACGCGCCGAACTGGATTCACTGCCGGGTTTCATGTGGCATCTACGCGACGCCTGGGCCCGCCGGCACCAGCCGAACGTGCACCTCGTCCACTACGACGACCTTCGGGCCGACCTGACCGGGCAGATGCGACACCTGGCCGAACGCCTGGACCTCGAACCGCCCGGACCGGACCTGGTGGAAGCGGCCACCTTCGACCGGATGCGGGACCGCGCCGACCGGCTCGCGCCCGACGCCGCCGGCGTGCTGAAGGAACGCAGCGCCTTCTTCCGCAGCGGTCGGTCCGGTCAGGGCGACGAACTGCTGGACGCAGCGGCGCGCGCCCACTACCGCTCCCGGGTCGCCGCCCTGGCGCCGCCGGACCTGCTGGCCTGGCTCCACCGTGCCGAGGCGTGAACGCCGGCGCCCCGGAGCGGCGGGTGCCGCTCCGGGGCGCTGATCGAGCCGGCTACGGCCCGCCGACCGGGTCAGTCGTCGTCCCGGTCGTCATCGTCGTCGTCATCGTCGTCCTGGTCGTCATCGTCGTCCCGGTCGTCGTCCACCGGCTCCTGCTCGGCCTTGACGACCTCACCGGACTGCCGGTCGACGTCGATCTCGTGCTCGGTGCCGCCGTTGACGATTTCGACCTCCCAGACGGCCCGGCCGTTCTCCTCGTCCCGGTCGGTCTCGGTGATCTGTCCACCACCGGCCTGCGCCAGAGCGATCTCACCGGCCCGCTCCCGGCTTACCGCATCACCCTCCGTCGCCGACTGGGTCTGCACCGGAACGGTGGATGCGGCGCTGCTCGGGTCGGCAGTGGTGGTGCCGCTCGGGTCGGCGGTCGCGGGGCCGGTGGGGTCGGCGGGAACAGCCGCGGTCGTCGGGGCGCCGGTCGCGGCGGTCAGGGTCGTCTGCCGTGCCGGATTGTCGTCCGCCGCCGCGACGCCGAGGAACACCCCGGCCGCCGCGAGCACCGCCGCCGCGCCGCCGACCGACGCCAGGATCAGGGGGTTGCGCTTCATCGTCTACACCTCTCCTCGGTTGTTGCATCGAGGATCGGCCGTGCCGCGATAGCAGCGCGCTGTCCGAACCCTAAGCCCCGGTTAACATCGGACCTGCTCACGGGCGGGGCCAGGTCGGCGGGCGCGGCGGGGCGGGCCAGGTCGGGCGCGGCGGGGGTTACGCGCGGCCGAGCCAGAGTTCCACTTCTGCGCCGCCGCCGGTGCGCTCGCCCAGGGCCAGTCGGCCGCCGCTGGCCTGGGCCGCCCGGCGGGCGATGTCGAGCCCGAGTCCGGTCGAGCCGGCCTGGCTCGCCCCTCGGCGTACCAGGTCGGCCGTGATGCCGGGGCCTTCGTCGGTGACCGTCAGGACCACCTGGTCGCCGACGGCACGGAGCCGGACGGCGAAGGGGGTGCCGTCCGGGGTGTGCGCGAAGACGTTGCCGAGCAGGGCGTCCAGCGCGGCGGCCAGCTCGTCGGCGGCGACGGCGACCGGAACCGGGCCGGGTGCCAGGTCGAGATCGACCGCGCGGCCGGTCTCCTCCGCCAGCACCGACCAGAAGGCGACCCGGTCCGCCACGGTGGTCGCGGCGTCGGCGATCACCGTGCCATCGGTGGGCGTACGCCAGCGGGCCTGCCGGATCAGACCGGTGACCGCCCGCTCAAGGCCGTCCACCGCGTCGATCACCCGGGCGGCGTCCTGCGGGTCGCGCAGCGACTCGGCCTCCAGCCGCAGGGCGGTCAGCGGCGTACGCAGCCGGTGCGACAGATCGGCCACCTGTTCCCGCTCGTGCACCAGCAACTCCTGAATCCGGCCGGCGAGGTGGTTGAGGGCGCCACCCACCTCGCGCAACTCGACCGGCCCCGACGGGCTCACCCGCGCGTCCAGCTCGGCGTTGGCCAACCGGTGCGAGACCTCCGAGAGCTCGCTGATCGGGCGGACCAGCGTGCGGGCCAGACGGTCGGCGACGGCCAGGGCGATCAGCACCAGCAGCGCTCCGAGCAGGGCGAGCACCAGCCAGGCACGACCCACGCCGGCGGTCATCTCCGCCCGCGGCACCACGGTGCGGATCACGGTGGTGCCGTCCGTGCGGCCCTGCACCGCGATTACCACCTCCCGGCCGTCGGCCGTCTCGGCGGTGAGGCTCTGCCCGCGTTCGGCCAACTCCACCGCCGGGGTGCGGGTGGCGTTCGAGCCGAGCACCGTGCCGTCCGGCAGGAACACGCTGACCGGCCGGGCCGACTCGGCGGCGAGCTGTTCGACGGTCAGCCGTACGGTCTCCGCGTCGGCGGCGCCCACCACGGGAGCGAGGCTCTGCGCGTCGGCGGTGGCCCGTACCGTCGCCCGGTCCTCGGCGGCGGTACGCAGCAGCAACGCCAGCGGCACCAGGAAAGCGATCACGATGAGGACGCTTACCGCGGCCACCAGCAGCGCCAGGCGCGCCCTCACCCGCCGACCTCCGGAGCGACCAGCCGCACCCCGACTCCGCGTACCGTGTGCAGGTAGCGCGGCTGCTGGGCGCTCTCGCCGAGCTTGCGGCGCAGCCAGGACAGATGCACGTCAACGGTCTTGTCCGCCCCGCCGTACGGGATCTGCCACACCTCGGTCAGCAACTCCCGCTTGGTCACCACCTCACCGACCCGGCTGGCCAGATGCCGCAACAGGTCGAACTCGCGCGGGGTCAGCTCGACCGGCGCGCCGTCGAGGCTGACCTGCCGGGAGCGGGGGTCGATGCGCAGCCCACCGACCACCACCGTTGGATCCTCCGTCGGTCCACCTGGTCCGCGACGTAGCACCGCGCGTACCCGCGCGTCGAGTTGGGCGGCGGTGAACGGCTTGACCACGTAGTCGTCGGCCCCCGCGTCGAGCACCTGGACGATTTCCCGCTCGTCGTCGCGGGCGGTGGCCACGATGACCGGGACGACGCTGACAGCCCGCAGCATCCGCAGCAGCTCGCGGCCGTCCAGGTCGGGCAGCCCGAGGTCGAGTACGACCAGATCGGGGCGGTCGTCAAGGGCGTCGCGCAGCCCGGTCATCGCGGTAGAGGCGGCGGCCACGGCGTGTCCCCGCTCGCGCAGCGCCCGCACCAGCGGGGCGCGGATGGTCAGGTCGTCCTCGATCAGCAGCAGGCGGGCCACAGCAGGCAGGGTATCCCCGGCGATCGGCGTGGGCCGGTTTCGTTAACCGTCCCTTAGCGTTGCCCGAAGGTAGCCCCAACCGGTGATCGGGGATAGTCGGGTGATGGGCCGTCGAACCTTGCTCGCCGTGGCCGGATGGCTGGCCACCGCGGTCGTCGCCACCCTGATCGGGCTCGCCGCGATCCGGTTGGTGGGTGAGAGTCTCACCGGGACGCCCGGTGGGGTCCGCAGCCAGGAGGAGATCGCCCGCGCGCTCGCCGATCCGGTCCCGGCCGGGACCGGATCCCCCGGTGGCGCGCCGACGGGTACCCCGTCGCCCGGCGCCGGGCCGAGCGGTGCCGGCCCGGACGGGTCGCCGTCGAGCCCGGTGTCGCCGGGCGACCCGGGCACGGAGCCGGGCAACCGGCGCGGCTTCTCCACGGTGGGCGGCAGCGCGGTTGCCGAGTGCGTGCCGGGCGGGGTCTACCTGGTTTCCTGGAGCGCGCGACCGGGTTACCGGGTCGACGACGTCGATCGTGGCCCGGACGACGACGCGGACGTCACGTTCGTCGGGCCGAGCGGCGAGTACGAGCTGTCCGTGCGATGCGCGGGCGGGGTGCCCACCGTCGACCTCGACGACGACTGAGCGTTCAGGTATCACCGCAGGTCAATGGCATGATCAACAGATCAAATGTCCCGTATCGGACAGTCTATCGCCTGGCTGCCGACAGGGAACGCGACATACGTTCGAGGCACAAAGGGGGCTGATCGGCGCTGATCCCCCTTTAGGCACCGCAACCAACTCAACACGCCAGGGCCGCTCGGCCGGTTCGGGAAGGAGTCCGATGTCCAGCGCGAGAGCCAGGAGCAGAGGCGCACCGCAGCCGGTGCCGGGGGACGAGGCCACGGCCCACGCCGAGGCCGAACACACCACCTGCGCCGGCGGCGGCATGCCATCGACCGCGAGAGTCCTCTTCGCCGTGGTCGACGCCGACGGTCACCTGGTCCGAGGGCTGGGCGCGGCGGCGGCCAACCGGTTGCGGACCGGGATGTACCAGGTGGTCTTCGACCAGGACGTGACCGGCGCCAGCCTGGTCGGCACCGTCGGACTGCCAGGGAGCACCGGCCTTGCTCCGGCCGGGCAGATCGCGGTCGCGGGTCGTACCGGCATTCCGAACGCCGTCTTCGTGACCACCTTCGACGGTGTCGGGTCGGCCGCCGACCGTCCCTTCCACCTGGCCGTGCTCTCCTGAGCAACCGCCCGCCGCACACGAGCGCGCGGCGCCGTTGACCCGAGGGTCGAAACCGCGCCGCGCTCGGCCGTCTCCCACCGCCGCAGCCGTACGGCGGTACGTCAGCGGGGACCTGGCATGACCGGGGTCGCACCGGTCGCTGGTGTCGATCCCCGATCTGCGCCAGTCCAAACCGCGGGGCGGTGGCCAATTCCACCATCTGCGAAGCGCGGCGTGGACCGGTCCGCAATGGGGTATGTGTCGGGGCATGGAGCACTTCACTATCGCTACCGTCGCCGAGAAGAGCCCGGACTTCCGGCGGGTGCTGTGGACCGGGAACCACACCCAATTGGTGATCATGACGATCCCGCCGGGCGGCGAGATCGGTGAGGAGGTCCATGAGGACATCGACCAGATCCTGACCTTCGTCAGCGGCACCGGTGAGGCGCGAGTGGCCGGGGAGAAGCGCGAGGTGGTACAGGGTGACCTGGTGGTCGTACCGGCCGGCACCCGCCACAACTTCGTCAACACCGGGCCCAACCCGCTGGTGCTCTACACCGTGTACGGGCCGCCGGAGCACGCCGACCAGGCCGTGCACCGCACCAAGGAGGAGGCTGACGCCGCCGAGGCCGCCGGGAAGGACGAACCTCCCACCTCCTGAGTCCTCCGCCCTCGCCGGTCTCCGCCCTGGGCGGCGGAGACCGGCGAGGCGGCGTGATGAGGCCCGGAATCCCGGGTACGCCGACCGGCATGGAGCAGCCGGCGATTTCCGACTACGGGTACCTCTCCGACTGCCGTTCGGGCGCGTTGGTCAGCCGGGCCGGCTCGATCGACTGGTGGTGCCCGAACCGGTTCGACTCGCCCTCGGTCTTCGGTCGGCTGCTCGACCCGAACGGCGGTCACTGGAAACTGGCACCGGTGGCCGTGGGACAGGCCGGGCACCGGGTGCAGCGCTCGTACCAGCCGGACACGCTGGTGCTGCGTACCGTGCACCACACCGCGGAGGGCAGCGTGGTCGTCACCGACGCCCTCGCCGCCGAGGTGGGCGCCCGCGCCCACGAGTTCGGCATGCGCTCCCCGGCCGTGCTGCTGCGCGTCGTCGAGGGACTGTCCGGCCGAGTGCCGATGACCTTGGACTACCGCCCGCGACCGGAGTACGGCCTGCTCACCCCGTACCTGAGGGAGTTGCCCGACGGCTCGGTGGCGGCCATGGCCGGGTCGGTGGCGTTGGTGCTGCGCTGCGCCGGGCTGCCCCTACGCGCCGAACAGGACGGGGTGCGGCAGACGTTCGCCGTCGACGCGGGGCAGGTGCTCGGTTTCGATCTGGCCTACGCGCCGGCGTACGGCGAACCGCCGGCCCGGCTGGACCCGGTCTCCACCCTGGCGGACACGGTGCTGGCCTGGGAGGCGTACCGCGAGAGCCACCGGTACGAGGGGTGCTATCCCGAGGTGGTACGGCACAGCGCCACGGTCCTCACCGGCCTCACGTACGCCCGCAGCGGCGCGGTCGCCGCGGCGCCGACCACCTCGCTGCCGGAAGAGTTCGGCACCGACCGCAACTACGACTACCGCTTCTGCTGGCTGCGGGACTTCGCCATGACGATGCGGGCACTGTGGGTGGCGGCCTGCCCGACGGAGTCTTCCCGCCTGTTCGAGTGGGCCGCCCGCTCGATCGGCCGGATCGGCTCCGATCCGGTGCCCGTGCTGTTCGGGCTGGAAGGGGAACGGGACGTCTCCGAGCACGTCTGTCCCCACCTCATCGGGTACGCCGGAAACGGACCGGTACGCGCCGGCAACGACGCCTGGCTCCAGCGGCAGCTCGACGTGCCGGGTGAGGTCATCTCGGCGGTCTGGCGGTTGCACGATTACCTCGGCGAGCAGCTCCCCGCCGAGCTGCGCGACATGGTGCTCGGCCTCGCCGAGCAGGTGGCGACCACCTGGCGGCTGCCCGACCGGGGAATCTGGGAACCGCGCGACCGGGAGCGGCACTACCTGTCGTCCAAGGTGCTCTGCTGGGTGGCGATGGACCGGGCGGTGCGGCTGGCCCCGCAGTTGGGGGAGCAGGCGGACGTGCGGCGGTGGGCCGGCATCCGGGACGAGATCCGGGCCACAGTGCTCCGCGACGGTTTCGATGAGCGCCGGGGCGTCTTCACCGCTGCCTTCGGGTCGCCGGACCTGGACGCGGCGGCCCTGTACCTGCCGGTGGTGGGGTTCCTGCCGGCCACCGATCCACGGATGTGGGCCACCATCGAAGCGGTCGAGCGGGAGCTCGGCGGTGCCGACGGATTGATCCACCGCTGGGCCGACGACCCGGCCGGCTTCGTGCTCTGCTCGTTCTGGCTGGTGGAGTGCCTGGTGCTGGCGGGCGAACGGGAACGGGCCGCCCGGCTGTTCGAGCAGGTCACCGGGTACGCCAACGACGTGGGGCTGTTCAGCGAGCAGATCGATCCGGCCACGGGGGCGCACCTGGGCAACACGCCGCAGGCGTTGTCCCACATCGGTCAGGTCAACGCCGCGTGGCGGCTGACCGACCCCACCGGCGAGTGACGTCCGCGACGTTCCGCATCGACCCCGGTGCGCCACCGCTCGTCAACGCGGCAGCACCGGTACGCCGGAGACGTCGATCGTCTCCGGATACTTCACGCCAGCGCCGGTGTTCAGCACGACGACGCGTTCACCTGCCCGGATCCAGCCACCGGCCCGCAGCCGACGCGCGGCCGTCAGGCAGGCGGCCCCCTCGGGGCAGAGCAGCAGGCCCTCCCGGGCGGCGAAGTCCCGCAGGTCGGTCAGGATCTCGGTGTCGTCCACCGCGATCGCGGTGCCGGCGGTGGCGCGCAGCGCGGCGAGAATCAACTCGTCGCCCAACGGTGCCGGAACGGTGATGCCGAACGCCACAGTGTGGGCGTCCTCCCACGGATGTGCCCGGTCGTCCCCGGCGGCGAACGCCCGCACGATCGGCGCGCAACCGGTGGCCTGCACCGCCACCAGACGGGGCAGCTTGTCCTCGACCCAGCCCAACTCCCGCAGCTCGCCGAGGGCCTTGTGGATGCCGATCAGCCCCACGCCACCGCCGGTCGGATAGATGATGACGTCGGGCACCTGCCAACCCAACTGCTCGACGATCTCGTACCCCATCGTCTTCTTGCCCTCGAGGCGGTACGGCTCGCGCAGCGTGCCGGCGTCGAAGACGCTGCCCTCGGAGGCCGCGACCAGCGCGGCCACCTGGCGCCCGGCGTCGCCGATCAGGCCGTCGACCAGGCGCAGGTCGGCACCGGCGGCCACGCATTCCCGACGGCAGATGGTCGGCGCGGACAGCGGCATCACGATGGTGGCGCCCAGCCCCGCCCGGGTCGCGTAGGTGGCCCATGCCGCGCCCGCGTTGCCGTTGGTCGGCATGGCGATCCGCCGGATGCCCAGTTCCCGGGCCCGACTCACGCCGACGGCCGCACCACGCGCCTTGAACGAGCCGGTCGGGGTCAGCCCCTCGTCCTTGACCAGCAGGTCGTCGACGCCGATGTCCGCGCCGTACGCCGGCGCGCGCAGCATCGGCGTCCATCCCTCGCCGAGGGTGGTGACGTGCCGTGGGTCGGCCACCGGCAACAGCTCCCGGTAACGCCACAGATCGGCCGCGCGCAACCCGAACCGCTCCGGCTCGATCACCCGCGCCGCCGCTGCGAGGTCGTAGCGCGCCAGCAGCGGCGAGCCGCATTCGCAGAGGTTCTGCGGTACGTCAGCGTCGTGTTCCCGGCCGCAGCGCGGGCATTCGAGGTGGGTCAGATACACGCCACTCCTCGCCGTCTCAGCTCGCGTCCACGCTGCGCCACGCGCGGCTGCGGCGACCCGGCTCGTAGGCGGAGTCGAGGCGCTTCGCCACCACCCCGGGCAGGCCCTGTTCGCGCGCCGCACGCATGGTTTCGGCACCGGCGCCGGGGAACCAGGGCGGAGTCTGCCAGTGCGGCCCGGCCAACGCCAGCGAGTCGAGCAACTCCCGTCGCTGCGGGTACGGCAACTCCAGGCTGCTCACCCCCTCCAACCAGAGCAGGTCGACAAGCAGGTACTGGGCATCGACGGTGCTGCGCCCACCCCGCGCCGGCCGGACCTTCCCGGCGCTATCGATGCGGACCAGGACGCCGTCCAGCACGACCTCCGTCGGTGCCAGCGCCTCGGCCATCGGCCGCAGCCACGGATATCCACCGGTGATCTCCTCACCGGTGTCGGAGATCAGCCGCAGCCGTCCGCCGGAGACGTACGCCACCGCGCGTATCCCGTCCCAGCGCAGCTCGTACCCCCAGGCGGCCTGATCGGTGGGGAGCCGGCCGGCCGGCGTGGGACGCATCGGCGCGACCAGATCGGGCATGGCGGTCCAGCCCGGCGGTGGCGGGTCGGTGCGTCGCACCATCCAGTCCCGGCCGTCGCGCCCGCCGGTGGCGAAAAGCACGTACCGTCCGGTGGTCCGCTTGCCTTGCAGCTCGACCACCACCTCACGGTCCTGCCACTTCTCGCAGCGGTAGGTGCCCCGGTCGTGGATGAGCATTCGGCCGCCGCCGTACTCGCCGGCCGGGATCTCACCGGAGAAGTCGAGATACTCCATGGGGTGGTCCTCGGTGTGCACGGCGAGGTGGTTGCGCCCCTGATCACGGGGCAGCCCACGCGGCACCGCCCAGGAGACGAGCACGCCGTCGCGTTCCAGCCGCAGATCCCAGTGCAGGCTGCGGGCGTGGTGCTGCTGGATGACGAACCGGGCGCGGTCGCCGCCCCGGGAACGCCGGGGACGCCCGGCCGGCACCGGTTCCGGGGTACGCGCGGCGTCCCGCTTGCGCCGGTACTCCTCCAGCCGGTCAGCCACGTCCCGCATTCTCCGGCAAATCGCGCCGACGCGCCCGGCGGCGGGACTCGACGCGCCCGATCTCGGGCATGCCCAGCGTCATCGGGGGTAGAACGGTCGACATGAACCACAGTGACCACCCCACCGCAGTTCTCCCCGGTGACGTCCGGATACCGCTGCTCGGCTTCGGCACCTGGCAGGCGACCGGCGAAGAGGGCTACAAGGCCGTCCTCGCCGCGCTCGACGCCGGCTACCGGCACATCGACACCGCCACCATGTACGGCAACGAGGAGGAGGTCGGCCGGGCGATCCGGGAGAGCGGGCTGCGCCGGGAGGACGTCTTCATCACCACCAAGCTCCCACCCGAGCGGGTCGGCCGGGAACGGGAGACGATCGAGGAGAGCCTGCGTGCCCTCGACGTCGACTACGTGGACCTGTGGCTGGTCCACTGGCCGCCGAACAACCCCGGTGACCTGATCCCGGTCTGGCGGGAGATGCTCGCCGCCCGCGACGCGAAGCTGGCCCGGGCGGTCGGGGTCAGCAACTTCAGCACCGCCCAGATCGACGAGCTGATCCAGGCGACCGAGGAGAACCCGGCGGTCAACCAGATCAAGTGGGGACCGCGGCTCTACGACCGGCAGCGGCACGCCGAGCACCGGGACCGGGGGGTGGTGCTGGAGGGCTACAGCCCGTTCAAGACCACCGACCTGTCCGACCCGGTGCTGACCCGGATCGCTGGCGCACACAACGTCTCGCCCGCCCAGGTGGTGCTGCGCTGGCACCTCGACCACGAGATCGTGGCGATCCCCAAGTCGGTGACGCCGGAGCGGATCCGCGCCAACGCGGACATCTTCGGCTTCTCGCTGACCGCCGAGGAGATGCGCGACATCGACGCCCTCGGCTCCTGACCCGGGCCGGGCGACGCCCCGCGGCGCGGAGCTGTCGCGACATGCGGCAACTCGGGCTCTCACCACGTCGGGAGAGCCCGAGTTGCCGCATGTCGTGCCGGTCAGCCGACGGTCGCGGTCGTCAGGAGCGGGAGCAGGTGGTGCCGTTGAGGGTGAAGGCGGTGGGGTTGGAGTAGGACCCGCTGAGCGTGCCCTGGTAGCCGAAGCTGGCCGTGCCGCCGGGCGAAATGGTGCCGTTGTGGCCGACGTTGCGGGCGGTCACCGAGGAGCCGCTCTGGCTCACCGTGGCGTTCCAGGAGTTGGTCACCTGCTGCCCGGACGGCAACGAGTAGGCAAGCGTCCAGCCGTTGATCGTGCTGGCGCCGGTGTTGGTGATCTGCACGTCGGCGGTGAAGCCGTTGTTCCACGAGTTGGCCGTGTACTTCACCGCGCAGGCGCCGCTGCCGGAGGGCGGCGGGGTGGTGGTGGGCGGCGGGTTGTTGTTGCCGCCACCGTTGACCGCGGCCGAGAAGTTCGTCACGGCCAGCCCGACACCGCCCTGCCAGGGCTCGAAACCGGCCTGGATGCTGGTCAGGTACCAGGAGTTGGTGATCGCGCCCCGGTTGCGGGTGTCGTTGATGAACGCCAGCAGGTTCAGGTTTGCGCTGCTGATGGCCGACGGGGCGACGTACGAGATGACGTTGTTGGAGCCGTTGCTGCCCCGCCAGACCTCCCAGTTGCGCCCGTCGATGTTGGCGTTGCCGACCGGGGAGCCGATCGGCTGGATCGGGCCCTGCCGGTTGAACCAGATCATGATCTCCATCTGGTTCACGCCGTCCCGCTTGGGCGACGGGTCGAGCCAGATGTCGTACGAGGCGTTGTAGATCCCGTTGCTCACGTACCGGTAGTTGATGCTGCTGGTCGCGCTGCTGATCTGGCTGACCTGGATCGGCAGGTTGGTGCCGGGGGAGCAGTTGGTGTAGTGGCAGCCGAGGAAGACCGACGGGTACGCCGTCGGCGCGCCGTTGGTCGGGCTGCTGCCGTTCTGGGTGATGATCTCGAAGCCATTGTTGGTGACGTTGATGCACTGCTGGGCGGTCGTGCCCCAGCGGTTGTTCTGCACCACGTACCGGTTCTGGATCACTGTCGAGCCGTACTGCTCGCAGATCTGGGTGTCGGCGGAGGCGGTCCCGCCGAGGGCCACGGCGACGATCGAGCCGGCGGCGGCCAGCCCGACGGCCACGATGGCCCGCAAGGTACGTCTCATGATGCTCCTAGCGCTGCGGCGTCACCCGGACGCCGGGACGGATGCGGACGGAGCGGTGGGGATCGCGCCGTCGATAGTTACGGGAGCGCTCCCATGCTCATCGTCACATTTACATCCTTGAAACAAAGGACGCAACCGGCGCGGGTGATTGATGTCAATTGCTACATGTGTCACGTACGCCACGGTCGGGCATCCGTCGACTCCGGGCGGCTGGTGGCCGACGCCGACGGGCGGATCCGGGGATGCCGAGGGGTGTCGGAGGTGGGCCGGTTGCCTCTGGTGTGTGCCGATTGCGCCGAGTAGTCTCTTGCCTTCAACGCGTGCCGAACCCCTCCGGAGGCGTACACCCCCATGCGTGGCTCCCCCCTGCGCATCCTCGTCGTCGGCGCGGGCATCGCCGGGCTGGCCGTGGCCCGGGCGCTGCGCCTGGCGGGCTTTCGGCCGGACCTCACCGACAAGGCGCCGCCGCACGACCTCACCGACGCCGGGCTCTACCTGCCCGGCAACGCGGCCCGCGCACTGCGCCGGCTCGACCTCGACGACCCGGTCCGCCCGTACGGAAAAGTCATCCACCGGCAGCGCTTCCTCGACTCGACAGGTGCGCCGCTGTGCGAGGTCGACCTCGACGCGCTCTGGGCCGAGGTTGGCGAGTGCCGGGCGCTGGCCCGCTCCGACCTGCACCGCGTGTTGCTCAGCGGTGCCGGCGGCGCGGTCCGGCACGGCGCGGAGGTACGCACCATCGACCTGCTGCCGTCCGCCGTCGGCGTCACCTTCGTCGACGGCACCCGGACCGAGTACGACCTGGTGATCGGTGCCGACGGGCCGCGTTCCTCGATCCGGGCGCTGGCCGCGCTCGGCGGACCGCCCCGCCCCGCCGGGCAGGTGGTCTACCGCGGCGTCGTACGTGACGGTCCGCCGGTCGACGAGTGGACCGCCCTGCTCGGGCAGCGCTGCGGCTTCCTCGTGGTGCCGATCGGCGCCGGCCGGTTGCACTGCTACGCCGACGAGGCCGGCACCGACCTGCCGGCCGACCCGCTGGGCCGGTTGCGCGAGCTTTTCGGCGAGTACGGCGGACCGGTGCCGGAGGTGCTCGACGCGCTCGACGGGGTGCACGCCACCACCACCGACGAGGTCGAGCTCGGGCGTTGGTTCCGGGGGCGGGTGGTGCTGGTCGGCGACGCCGCCCACGCCACCGCGCCGACCCTGTCCCAGGGCGCCGCGATGGCCCTGGAGGACGCCGTGGTGCTCGCCGAGTCGCTGCACGCGGCGGGCAGCGTCGAGGCGGCACTTACCGCGTACGAGAGCCGCCGTCGCCCGCGTACCCGATGGGTGCAGGACCGGACCCGGGACCGCAACCGCACCCGCGACGTGCCGCCGGCGCTCCGCGACCCGCTGCTGCGCGGGCGCGGCGACCGCATCTTCGGGGAGCACTACCGGCTGCTTCTCGGCCCGCTGTGATCCACCCCCGGGCGACCCCACGCGGTGCTGTCACCTGCCGGGGACTATCCTCCTTGCGGATGACGGCCCGCCGAGTCAGCGCGTGCCGAGCGGGACAACCCAGAACCGGAGGCCACTCGTGACCACCGTCGCACCCAAGCCGGTCGTGACCCGGCCCTGGCCGGTCCGGGAGCCGGTCAAGGGGTCGGCCATCGCGCGGCTGCTGCGGACCACGGACGCGAAGCAGATCGGGATCATGTACATGGTCACCGCGTTCGTGTTCTTCATGATCGGTGGCCTGATGGCCCTGATCATGCGGGCCGAGCTGGCCCGGCCCGGGCTGCAGTTCCTGTCGCCGGAGCAGTACAACCAGCTGTTCACGATGCACGGCACGATCATGCTGCTGTTCTTCGCGACGCCCATCGTGTTCGCCTTCGGCAACTACGTCGTGCCCATCCAGATCGGTGCGCCCGACGTCTCCTTCCCGCGGCTGAACAGCTTCGCCTACTGGCTGTACCTGTTCGGCGGCACCATGGCCACCGCCGGCTTCCTCACCCCCGGTGGAGCAGCCGACTTCGGCTGGACCGCGTACACGCCGCTGAGCACCAGCGAGCACGCCCCGGGCGTCGGCGCCAACATGTGGGTGGTCGGTCTGGCCATCTCCGGTCTGGGCACCATCCTCGGCGCGGTCAACCTGATCACCACGATCCTGACCCTGCGCGCGCCGGGCATGACCATGTTCCGGATGCCGATCTTCACCTGGAACATGCTGGTCACCAGCCTCCTGGTGATCCTGGTCTTCCCGCTGTTGGCCGCCGCGCTGTTCGCGCTGGCCGCCGACCGGCTGCTGGGTGCGCACGTCTACAGCCCGGAGACCGGCGGGCCGATGCTGTGGCAGCACCTGTTCTGGTTCTTCGGTCACCCCGAGGTCTACATCATCGCGCTGCCGTTCTTCGGCATCATCAGCGAGATCATCCCGGTCTTCTCCCGCAAGCCGATCTTCGGCTACAAGGGCCTGGTCGCCGCCACCATCGCCATCGCCGGTCTGTCGATGAGCGTCTGGGCGCACCACATGTTCGCCACCGGTCAGGTGCTGCTGCCGTTCTTCAGTTTCCTGAGCTATCTGATCGCCGTGCCCACCGGCATGAAGTTCTTCAACTGGATCGGCACCATGTGGCGGGGGCAGATCAGCTTCGAGTCACCGATGCTGTTCTCCATCGGCTTCCTGGTCACCTTCCTCTTCGGTGGCCTGACCGGGGTGCTGCTGGCCGCCCCGCCGCTGGACTTCCACCTGCACGACTCCTACTTCGTCGTGGCGCACTTCCACTACGTGCTCTTCGGCACGATCGTCTTCGCGGTCTTCGCCGGGATCTACTTCTGGTTCCCGAAGATGTTCGGCCGGATGCTCGACGAGCGGCTCGCCAAGATTCACTTCTGGCTCACGATGATCGGTTTCCACACCACGTTCCTCATCCAGCACTGGTTGGGTAACGAGGGCATGCCTCGGCGGTACGCCGACTACCTGCCCGACGACGGATTCACCACGCTGAACATGATCTCGACGATCGGCGCGTTCATCACCGGTATCTCGACGCTGCCGTTCCTCTACAACTGCTGGAAGTCGTACAAGGCCGGCCCGGTGGTCGAGGTCGACGACCCGTGGGGCCACGGCAACTCGCTCGAATGGGCGACCAGCTCGCCGCCGCCGCTGCGCAACTTCGACCGGATGCCCCGGATCCGCTCCGAGCGGCCGGCCTTCGACCACAAGTTCCCCGAGCTGGCTGCCGGGCAGACCCTCGCCGGACCGCCCGAGGGTGGTTCCAAGCCGCTGACCAGCGAATCCGACGGTGGTGCCAGCTACACCGAGGACGTGGCCAGCGACACCGACCGCCGCTGACCCACCGCGTCGTACGCCGGGCGCCGATCCCCATGCCGGGGGTCGGCGCCCGTCTCGTACTGCCCACTCCCCGCTGCCGGTCCGCCGGCCGCCGTGCCTGCCCGGCTGCCGTGGTTGGTGGCTGGTGCCAGCTCCGCAACCTCATCCGCACCACCATCACGCCGTCACTTTCGGTGATGAGCACCCTTCGGTGCGGACCTCACTCTGCGCGATGCCTTGGCCGAGGTCGACCTCTTACCCCTGCCGCCCTTTGCTCTGCTTCAACCCACGAAGTAGCAGCTGACCTGCTGGGATGTGGCGGCCGGACAAAGGGTGCGTCGGCCGGTGTGACACGGAGCGTATTCCATTGCGTGGGTTGAAGCAGAGCAAAGGGAGCGCAGGGGAGAGGGTGTGGTGGCGTGGACGGTTACCCAACGTTTGGGGCGGGAGCGGCGACGTGGTCCGGGCAGCGGCGATCCGGACCGAGGTGGGGACGGCGGGGCCGGGAGCGTGGTGGGGCGACGGCGAGGCACGGGATCGCGCTGCGTCGGGGTGGGGTCAGGGGGCGGACGGGGTGAGGGCGGTCGCGGTGTGCTCGTCGCCGGGCCGGGTGGTGGCCGCGCTGTCCGTGCGGCGGTGGCGCAGCTCGATCGGCAGCACCGCGAGGGCCACCAGGGCACCGATCGCGCCGGTGACCGCGAACCCCCACAGCGGAGCCGAGGCGTCGATGACCGCGCCGGCAAGCGGGGCACCCACGGCGATGCCGACGGTGACAGCCGAGCCGTGCAGGCCCATCGCCTCACCGCGGACGCCGGCCGGGGCGAGCCGACTGACGGTGTCGGAGGTGGCCGCGATGGTCGGCGCGCAGAGTGCCCCCGCCGGGATCAACGCCAGGCAGAGCAGCCACCAGTGGGAACCGCCCAGCCCGACGGGAATGGTGCAGAGGCTCAACAGGCCCATCAGCGCCACCGGCGAGAACGAGCGGCGGACCGCGCCGTAGGCGAACCCGCCCAGCAGCGAGGCCACCGCCCAGACGGAGAGCACCGCACCGGTGAAACCGGCGTCGCCGTTCTCCCGCAGCACGGCGATGACCGCCACGTCGGTGCCGCCGAGCACCAGGGTCGCGGCGGCGCTGACCGCGAACACGGCCACCAGCCGCGAGGTGAGCCACTGCCGTCGGGCGACCCGCGGCTGCGGCCCGGTCGACGCCTCGGCGGCGCTGCGTACCGGCGGGTTGAGCAGCCACAGCACCACTCCGGCGGCGACGATGCCGACGCCGACGAGGTAGAGCGTGAGGCGGGCCGAGATGGTGGTGACCCCCACCGTGGCCAGGGCCGGACCGATCATGAACGACAGCTCCACCGACATGGAGTCCAGCGCGTACGCCGGTCGGCGCTTCTCCGGCGGCACCAGCGCGGCGATGGACTGCCGGATCACCGAGAAGATCGGCAGCGCCAGCAGACCGGCCAGGAAAGCGGCCGGCAGCAGCAGGTAGTACGACAACATCGGTGCGGTCGACCAGAAGACGGCCTCGGCCACGGCGGTGAGAACCAGCACGGGCCGCAGGCCACGACGGTCCACCAGCCGGCCGAGCAGCGGTCCACCGACCGCCGCGCCGACGGTGATCGCCGCGCCGACCAGACCAGCCGCACCGTAGCCGCGCCCGAGGTCCTGCACGACGTAGAACGTGAGCGTGACGCCGGTGGCGGTCAGCGGAACCCGCGCCAGCACCGCGACGAGCAGCAGCGACCGCAGACCGGGCAGGGCGAGTGCCTCCCGGTAAGGCTTCATGTTCACGTCGGTCCGTACCTCCGCCGGACATCCTCGACCGGCAGAGCTACGGCTGCCAACGAATTAACGGCTCATGCGGCTTTGATCACAGGGGCACCGAATGTGGTGATCCCGGCCCCCTCGAAGGCGCGCAGCGCGACGTCGGTGGTGTCCGGCGCGACGGCCGCCGTCAGGTCCAGCAGCACGGTGGTGGCGAAACCCTCCTGGGCGGCGTCCAGCGCGGTGGCCCGCACGCAGTGGTCGGTGGCGATACCGACCACGTCCACCCGCTCCACGCCACGCTGCCGCAACCATTCGGCCAGACCCTCGCCGTCGTCGGCGCGCCCCTCGAAGCCGGAGTACGCGGCGGCGTACTCGCCCTTGTGAAAGATCGCCTCGATCCGGTCGGTGGCCAGCTCCGGGTGGAACTCGGAGCCGGGGGTGCCGACCACGCAGTGCCGGGGCCAGGTGCTCACGTAGTCCGGTGAGTCGGCGAAGTGCGTGCCCGGGTCGATGTGGTAGTCCTTCGTCGCCACGACGTGATCCCAACGGTCCGGCTCGGCGGCCAGCAGCCGGGAGATCCCGGCCGCGACTCCCGCCCCGCCGGCCACGGCCAGCGAGCCGCCCTCGCAGAAGTCCTTCTGCACGTCCACGATGATCAGCGCGTTGCTCACCGACTCCACTCCTCTCACTCGGCGGGTACCACGGTGACCGGGATGGCCGGGTCGCCCGCGGAAAGCTTGAGACCCTCCCACGGGATCGAGATCAGGCACTGCCGCAGGTGCTCCCGCGACTCGTCGAGCGTCGGCAGGGCCACCGGCTCACCATCCACGACGTACGAGCGTTGCAGCAGCCGGTCGTTGGGGCGATGGTCCGGCACCCCCTGCGGTACGACGATCTCCTCGGTGGCCGTGCCGGTCGGCTTGTGCCGACGGACGGCGACCTTGCGTCCGCCGATGGTGGCCTTCTGCTCGGACCGCTTGACCACCGGACGGCCCTCGACCTCGACCAGCTTGTAGACCAGCCCGGCGGTAGGCGCGCCGGAGCCGGTCACCACGGCGGTGCCGGCGCCGTACATGTCCACCGGTTCGGCGGCCAACGCCGCGATGGCGTACTCGTCGAGGTCGCCCGAGACGATGATCTTCGTTTCGGTGGCGCCGAGCGAGTCCAGCAGCTGCCGCGACTGCTGGGCGATCACGGCCAGGTCCCCGGAGTCGATCCGAACCGCCCGCAGCTCCGGGCCGGCCACCTCGATCGCGTTACGGATGCCCTGACTGATGTCGTACGTGTCGACAAGCAGCGTGGTGTCCTTGCCCAGCGTGGCGACCTGCGAGGCGAACGCGGCCCGCTCGTCGTCGTGCAGCAGGGTGAAGGCGTGCGCGGCGGTGCCGGCGGTGGGTATGCCGTACCGCTGGCCGGCGGCCAGGTTGGAGGTGAAGCGGAAGCCGGCCAGGTAGGCCGCCCGGGCTGCCGCGACCGCCGCCTCCTCGTGCGCCCGCCGTGACCCCATCTCGATCAGGGCCCGGCCGCGGGCGGCGGTGACCATCCGCGCCGCGGCGGCAGCCACCGCGCAGTCGTGGTTGAGCACCGACAGCACAAGCGTCTCCAGCACCACGCACTCGGCGAAGCTGCCGGAGACGGTCAGGATCGGTGAGCCGGGGAAGAAGAGCTCCCCCTCGGCGTACCCGTCGATCTCGCCGGTGAACCGGTACCCGGACAACCATTCGGCACCCGGTTCGTCCACCACGCCGGTGCGGCGCAGGAACTCGATGTCGGCCGGGTCGAAGCGGAACTCGCGGATCAGCTCGACCAGGCGTGCGGTGCCGGCGACCACGCCGTACCGGCGGCCGGCGGGAAGCCGACGGCTGAACACCTCGAACACGCAGCGCCGGTCAGCCGTGCCGTCTCGCAGGGCGGCGCTGACCATGGTCAGCTCGTAGTGATCGGTCAGCAGCGCGGGACGAGAGGTGTGCACCCCCTCAGAGTAGGGTTCACATCGCTGTCGTGCCGTCGTGCCCCGGGATCGTGCCGAGGGCCACCCGCAGCTCCGCCCGGCTGGTCACGCCGAGCTTGGTGTACACGCGTTGCAGGTGGTTCTCCACCGTGCGGGCGGAGAGAAACAGCTGCTCGGCGATGGCGCGACTGGTGCCGCCGACCGCCGCGAGCCGAGCCACCTGCCACTCCCGGTCGGTGAGCGTCGGCGTGGCCGCCTGTAGCGCCGGAGTGTGCACCATGTCACACCTGGCGAGCAGCGCGCCGAGCCGTTGCCGAGCGTGCCCGACATCGGGCGCGCGGCGCTGACGCAGCAGGTGCACGGCCCCCGCCGCAGCCTCGGCGGCCAGCAGGTCGAGCCCGCGCTCCGCGAAGCCGTCGGCCGCGTTGAGCAATCCCTCCGGCAGGCCGTCGGCAGACGCCCGGGCATGCCGGGCCAGCAGCGGCGGCAACTCCCCGTCGACCTGCTCGGACAGCTCCGTCAAGCGCTGCGCGACGGTACGGCGGCTGCCGTCGGAACACCTCGGCCCGGTCTGCGCCCCGGCTTTGCCCAGCCGCACCAGGTCATGCAGCACAAGTGCCTCGTGTCCGGCGAAGCCGTCGGCACGCAGCCGGTCCACCAGGCCGTGCAGCCGGCCCACCGCTGCAGAGAGGTCACCGCCGGCCGCCAGCGTCGCCGCCCGGGCCTGCTCCAGCCACGGGTACAGCACACCCATACTCGGCGAGTGGAGCCGATCGGCCTCGGCCATCGCCTCGACGGCCTGCCGGGCGTCGCCGCGCAGCGCGGCGGCCTGAGCCCGTTCCGACTGTGCCAGTCCCGCGTACACCCGGCTGGTCGCCAGGACCGCACAGGCACTGAGCGCGGCCTGCAACGCGGCGTCACTGCGCCCGCGCAGCCGCGCCGCGTACGCCCGCAGGATCGCCAGGTAGCCGGTGCCGAGCCGGAAGTCACCCGCGTCGGCGAGGTCGGCGAACTCGTCGGCGACCAGCGCGTCGATGCCGGCGAGATCGCCCGAGAGGGCCAGTCGGGTACCCCGGGCCAGCTCCACCGCCAGTTGCAGGTACGGCATGTCGGCCCGCCAGCTGGCCACCTTCGCCTGCACCAGGTCGACCGCGGTCGCACTGCGGCACAGCTGTCCCTGCACGGCTTGCAGATGTGCGATCGTGCAGCGGGCCAGCTCGCGGGCGGCGACACTGGCCGCCGGCCGGTCCAGCACGCCCTGCGCGAGCCGTAGCGCGGCCGGCGCGTCCAGCCGGTGCAGCCGCATGATCGCCTCGAAGGCGCGGACCCGGGCCTGAGCGGCGGCGTCGGTCAGCTTCGTGCCCTCGGCGGCGATCTCCTCCACTGTGGACGCCTGACTCATCCCCCAGTAGCTGACCATGCCGCGTACGGTCAGCCACCGGCTGAGACGTTCCTCCTGGCCGGCGTCGGTGGCGACGGCGTCGAGCACGCCGAGCGCCTCGGCCGGCCGGTCGGCGAACATCAGGATGGTCGCGAGCAGTTCGGCCGCGTCGAACCCGCCGCCGGCGTCGAGCGCCGCGCGGGCCAACCGGGTCGCCAGGGGTACGTCGTAACGAGCGAACGCCTCACCAGCCGCGGCGATCAGCATGGCCGGGTCCTGCGCGGTGCCGGAGGCCAGCCGCCACCGCGCCACCCGCAGCAGATCCTCCCGCCGCCGTTTGCCGACCTTCTCCAGCAGGTCCGCCAGGTGCGCCTGCAACCGACGGGTCCGGCTCACCGGGCACTGCCGGCGTACCACCTCGCCGTAGAGCGGGTGCGCCAGGCGGACGTCGAGCCGCCGGTCGGACTCCACCATGGTGATCAGTCCGCGTTCCTCGGCGTACTCCACGTCGTGCTGTTCCACGGCCTGGTGCAGCAGCCGCAGGCCGAGCGGCTCGCCGAACGCGACCAGCTCGACCACCGCCCGTACCCCGGGAGTGAGCTGGCCGATCCGGATGTCGATCAGCTCGGTCAGGCTGGGTGCCAGCTCCAGCCGCCCCGTCCAGGTCCAGACGCCGTACTTCTCGACGAGTTCGCCGCTGTTGGTGGCCGCGTGCACCAGCTCGCGCAGCAGCAGCGGATTGCCGGCACTGAGCCGACCCAGGCGGTCGGTGGAGCCGCTGTCCACCTGGCCACCGACGATGGCGGTGAGCATGGCGGCCGTTTCGTCCGGCGTCATCGGGCCCAGCTCGGCCCGCTCGACCAGACCGTCCGTCCACAGTGCGCGGATCGGCAGGGGGATCTGCTCCCCGTCGCGCAGGGTGCCGACCACCGAGGCGTTCTCGGCGCGGGCCACCAGGTGCACCAGTGCGGCCGACGGCGGATCGAGCAGGTGCGCGTCATCGACCGCGAGGACGATCCGCCGGCCAGCGGCCTGCTGCTGCAACACGTCGACGGCCCAGCGCAGGATGCCGGCCGGGGACAGACCCGGCGGCTGCTCCGGGAGCACCTGGACCAGTCCGCCGAAGGCCATGGCGGAGGTGGTGGCGCTGGCCGCGATCCGCCAGACCGCGTACTTCTCACCGGGCAGCGTGTCGACACCTTCGTGCAACAGCCGGCTCTTGCCGATGCCGGCGCTGCCGGTGAAGAGGATCCCCCGGCCACGGACGCCAGCCACCGCCATCCGGAGACGGTCGAGTTGCTCAGCCCGGCCCACGAAGCTCCACCGACTCATTCGCGCAGCATATCGACGGAACTGTGGCCCGCACGGCAGCGCGCGAGGGCGAACTTGAGTAGTTGTAGAGTTACCGCTGAGTATCGCAATCGCCCCGATCCCGACGCTCGCGCCTTTACCCTTCCGGAATCCGAGTGTCGACACCGGATGCTCACTGCGGCCGGGTCACCGGTCGCCCTGCCTCGGAGGCCGCCCCCTGATGAAGCCGGGCCCGCTCCACCATCTCGGTACGCCCGATGACGCGGCCGGGCCGCATGGTCGCCGGCCCTTCCCGGAGCGGCTCGGCGTGTCCAGCACCAGTGCCCGCGAACCGGTCGCCGTGGTCGCGGCCGGTCCCGCCGACGCCGGCCGCACCGGTGTGCTCGCCACGCTGCTGGAACTCGACTCCGGACTACTCGCCGTCCCGAGCGGCAGCTGGCTGGTGGCACGGCACAGCGCCGAGCCCACCCGGGCCGCCTACGTGCCCGGCTACCGTACGCCGCACTCGTACCGGCCCGACCTGCCGGCAGCCGGGCCGGCGCTGGCCAGGCCGCCACGCCGGGTCGAGCTGAGCCTGCCCCAGCCGTTGGTGAAACGCTTCGTGCTTGTCGACACGCCGGACATCGCCACGCTGGGTCCGGCCGGTTGCGGCGTCCTGCGTGACGCGGTGGGCCGGGCCGGCGCTCTCCTGTTCGTGATCGCGGCGGATCAGTCGTTCACGGCCGCCGAGCTGACTCTGCTGTCCGACCTCGCCGGGACACCGGTCCGGGTCTTCTTCGCGGTCACGCCGGGCGCCGACGGCTGGGCGGCCGGCGAGGGCACGGCGGCGGTGCGGGGGTCGGGGGAGTCCGGCGACTCGGTGGTCGACCCGGTGACGGTCACCGTCGAGGCACACCGGGCCGCGCTGCTCGCCGCCGTGCCCGGGTTGGCCGATGCCGGCTGGTTCCCCATGGTCACCGGCGGCGAGGCCGACCTGCGGCGGGCGTTGGTGGACTGGGCCTCCGGCGAGGAACTCCGGCGGGGCAGTCTGGAGCCGCCCGAGTTGCCGGGTGAACGCGGCCGGGTGCCGGTGCTGGCTGAACCGGGCGAATGGTCGGAGCAGCTCGACCGGCAGGCCCGCACCGCCGCCCGAAGCATCCGCCAGCACCTCGCCCTGGAACTGGCCAACATGCACATGCGTCTGGTGCAGGAGATCGTCTTCGGCGTCGGTTGCGCCGGTCTGCCCCAACTGCTCGACCGGGAGATGGCGGCGCTGTCACTGCTGGCCACGGCCCAGTGCGACCACCACGTCGGCGAACTCGTCGATGACGCCGCCGGTCGGCTCTTCGGCGCGCCGCTGCCCCAGGGGATCCGTCGGCGCATCGACACGGCGGTCCGCTGGAGCGTGCTGGACGACCCCACCGGGCAGGAGTTGGAGCGGGCGTTCCTCGTCACCAGTGCGGCGGGCGTGACCTCGCTTACCGGTGCGGCGGCGATCGACATGCTGTCCGCGTACCCCGCACCGCCCCGCACCGCGGTGCTTCCGCCAGTGGTCGTGGCGTTGTCGGGAGGCTGCTGGCAGCACTGGCGTTCGCCCGGCAACAACGACCCGAGCGCGGCGCGGGCCTGGGCGCAGCGGGCGTTGCGGGAAATCGAGTTGGAGCTTTCGCGGGAGGTCGCCCGTCGGTTCGAGGCGGTCCGTCTCTCGCTCGGCACGGTGCTGTCCGATGCTGCCGAACACGGCATCCTGCTCGCCTGACCGGGCCGCCACGCACCCCACCGGCGGTGCCGGTGGGGCATCCGCGCATGTCCGGGACAGGACCAGTCGGGGCGTAGGCGGGGCCGTGGCTGGTGATCCGGGTTGGTCCGGCGTTCCGGTTCCTCGATTCCCCGGATCCGGTGGCACGATGGGGGGCATGGCGGCTCCGCAGGTTGCACCGGTCGAGACCCCGGACACCGATGAGGTGCCGGCAGCTGACCGACCGTGGGTGACGATCGTGTGGGACGACCCGGTCAACTTGATGACCTACGTGACCTGGGTGTTCCAGAAGCTTTTCGGGTACAGCCGGGAGAAGGCCGAGCAGCTCATGCTGGACGTGCACCACAAGGGCAAGGCGGTGGTCTCCAGCGGGGCCCGGGAACGCATGGAGCACGACGCCTCGCAGCTGCATGCGTACGGTCTCTGGGCGACGGTGGACCGGTCGTGAGCATGTTCCGCCGCCGCGGTGACCGGTACGTCGCCACCTTCGCGGTGGACGAGGTGCGTGTGCTCCGTAAGGTCGCCTCCGAGGTGGTCGGCCTGCTCACCGACGGTTTCGACCACTCTGACCCGGTTGTCTGCCGGCTCTTCCCGGAGGCGTACCCGGAGGACGCGGTGGGCACTGCGGAGTTCCGCCGGTACACCGAAGGCGACCTGAAGACCGCCAAGATCGACCAGGCCGGCGCGATCCTGGCCGCGCTGCCCGGCGACAGCGGCGGGGAGGTACGCCTGGACGCCGAGGCGGCGGAGGCGTGGTTGCGCGCGCTCAACGACGCCCGGCTGGCGATGGGCGTACGGCTGGAGATCAAGGACGGGACGGACCTGGGCGCGGAACTCGACGACGCGGTCGCCGACGACCCGAGTTCCAGCCGAGTGTTCCAGCTTTCGGTCTACGCATATCTCGGCTATCTCCAGGAGTCCCTGCTCAACGCCTTGATCGACTGACTGTGACCGGCACCGCCTCGCGGTTGACCGCAGTCGGGCGCTACCCTTGGCGACGTGCTGAGCATCGACCGGTCGATCGTCGACGCGATCGTCGCCCACGCCCGTCGGGATCACCCCGACGAGGCCTGCGGTGTGGTCGCCGGTCCCGTCGGCAGTGACACGCCGACCCGGCACATCCCCATGGAGAACGCCGCCCGTTCGATGACCTTCTACGAGTTCGACTCGATGGAGCACCTGCGGGTGTGGCGCGAGATGGACGACCGGGACGAGGAACCGGTGGTCATCTACCACTCGCACACCGCCACCGAGGCGTACCCGTCACGGACGGACATCTCCTTCGCCGGCGAGCCCGGCGCGCACTATCTGCTCGTCTCCACGCGCGAGCCCGACACGGAGGAGATCCGCTCCTTCCGCATCGTGGATGGCGTGGTGACCGAAGAGCCGGTGCGGATCCTCGACGCCGGGGTGGATCCGCACGCCGTGCAGTCATACATGTTCGGGCAGAGCCCGGCGACGGTCGACTACGAGTGTTCGGGCCGCTGATCACCCTCAGCTCCCCGCACGCCCTTTCCCCCGTCACCGAGCAGTCCACCCGATCGAGGAGTACGACACCATGGCCATCGAGGTTCGCATCCCCACCATCCTGCGCAGCTACACCGGCGGCGCGAAGGTCGTCGAGGGCAGCGGCGACACGCTCAACGACCTGCTCACCGACCTGGACTCCCGGCACGCCGGGCTGCGCGGCCGGCTGGTCACCGAGGCTGACGCGCTGCACCGCTTCGTCAACGTCTACGTCAACGACGAGGACGTACGCTTCCTCGGCGCGCTGGACGCCAAGCTCAACGACGGCGACAGCGTGACCATCCTGCCCGCGGTGGCCGGTGGCGCGTTCGGCTTCGCCGCGGCGGCGGCGATGGCGCAGCACGTCGCGGCCGCGCCGGCCGACGGCCGGACGCGCGTCACCGCGAGCTGAGGCGGCCGCGATGACGCGGTACGACAGCCTGCTGGACGCCTGTGGCGGGACACCGCTGGTGGGGCTGCCCCGACTGTCGCCGACGGTGCCCGAGGGCGCACCGCCGGTGCGGCTCTGGGCGAAGCTTGAGGACCGGAACCCCACCGGCAGCATCAAGGACCGGGCCGCCCTGTTCATGGTCCGGGCCGCCGAGGCCGCCGGCCGGCTCCGGCCCGGCGACACCATCCTTGAGCCGACCAGCGGCAACACCGGCATCTCCCTGGCCATGGTGGCCAAGCTGCGGGGGTACCGCCTGGTCTGTGTGATGCCCGAGAACGTCTCCACCGAACGGGTGCAGCTGCTGCGGATGTACGGCGCGGAGATCATCTTCTCGCCGGCGGCGGGCGGCTCCAACCAGGCGGTGGCCACGGCCAAGCAGATCGCCACCGAGCACCCCGACTGGGTGATGCTCTTCCAGTACGGCAACGAGGCGAACGCCCGGGCGCACTACGAGACGACCGGGCCCGAGCTGCTGCACGACCTGCCGACCATCACCCACTTCGTGGCCGGGCTCGGCACCACGGGGACCCTGATGGGCACCGGGCGCTACCTGCGGGAGAAGGTCGAGGGCATCCAGATCGTCGCCGCCGAGCCGCGCTACGGCGAGCTGGTCTACGGGCTACGCAACATCGACGAGGGGTACGTCCCGGAGCTCTACGACGCGACCGTACTGAACCGTCGCTTCTCCGTCGGCACCCGGGACGCGGTGCTGCGTACCCGGCAGCTGGTGGAGGTCGAGGGGTTGTTCGTCGGCTTCTCCACCGGCGCGGTCCTGCACGCGGCGCTCGCCGTGGCGCACGAGGCGGCGCGGGCCGGCCGCCGGGCCGACGTGGCGTTCGTGGTCAGTGACGGCGGCTGGAAGTATCTGAGCACCGGGGCGTACGGCGGGACGCTCGCCGACGCGGAGGAGGCGCTTGACGGTCAGCTCTGGGCCTGACCTGCGGCACCATCGAGCATGTGACGAGGGCCACCGGCGCGCTGCCGGTGGCCCTCGTCGCGTCGGTCTGCCCGAGCCGACCACTTCGGTGACGGGTGGTCGATCGGACGGGCGAAACCGGTGTCACGTTGATGACAACTTCCAGCAGATCATTCTTGCGCTTGCATGCGCGGGCGTAGGCTGCCCAGCGTGGCGTACGCGTCGGTAGTGATCACCGCCGGAGCGGCGGCCGGCACGATCACTACCTACCGTGACAGCGAGACAACTCGATGCGACTGACCGTCCTGGGCTGTGCGGGCAGCTTCCCCGGACCAGAGTCCCCCTGCTCGGCTTATCTGATCGAGGCCGACGACTTCCGGCTCCTGGTCGACTTCGGCTCGGGCTCACTGTCCACCCTGCAACGCTATGCGGGGCTGCACGCCCCGGACGCCATCCTCCTGACCCACCTGCACTGCGACCACATCCTCGATGCCGCGACCTACGTGGTGGTGCGGCGGTACGCCCCGGACGGGCCGTACCCGCCGTTGCCGGTCTACGCGCCGGCCGGCGCCCCGGACCGGCTGGCCACCGCGTACGGGCAGGAGGACAGCACCGTCGAGGACGTCTACCAGTTCTACGCGCTGCAACCCGGCACCTTCCCGATCGGGCCGTTCACCGTCACGGTCGACCGGGTGCTGCATCCGGTGGAGACCTACGGCGTACGCCTTGAGCACGGCGGCCGGGTGCTCTGCTACTCCTCGGACACCGCACCCTGCGAAGCGCTGCTGCGCCTGGCCCAGAACGCCGACGTCTTCCTCTGCGAGGCCAGCTACCTCGACGGCGTCGACAACCCGCCGGATCTGCACCTCACCGGCGGCGAGGCGGGCGAGGCGGCAGCCAAGGCCAACGTCGGGCGGCTGCTGCTGACCCATCTGGTCCCCGCCTGGGGCAGCGAGGCGCTCACCGTGGCGGCTGCCTCCGCCGCGTACGCCGGCCCGCTGGAAGTGGTCCGGCCCGGCGCCACCTACGAGGTCTGACCCGCCGGGCGCGGGTTCGTGCGGCACTGTTCGCCGGGCGGTCAATTGGACGTCTCCTGGACCTTCGCTGCCACCACCACCGTGAGGGCATGCGGATCGCCATGGTGACCGAGTCGTTCCCGCCCGACGTCAACGGGGTCGCACACTCGGTCGTGCGCGCCGCCGAGCACCTTGTCGCCCGCGGCCACGAGCCGTTGGTGATCGCACCCGCCCCGCCGGGGACGCTGCGCCGCGCCACCGACCGGTATCCCTACCCGGTGGTTCGCATCCCGAGCGTGCCGCTGCCGCGCTACCAGGGCTTCCGGCTCGGCGTGCCGACCAACAACCGCCTGGCCGGGGTGCTGCTGGAGCATGCGCCCGACGTGGTCCACCTGGCCAGTCCGTTCATTCTCGGGGCCCGGGCGGCGGTGCTGGCGGCCCGGCACGGGCTGCCCACCGTCGCCGTCTACCAGACCGACGTCGCCGCCTACGCCCGGGCATACCGGGTCGGTTGGGGAGAGGCCGCGGCCTGGCGGCGGCTGCGGGAGATCCACAATTCGGCCCGCCGTACCCTCGCCCCGTCCACCAGGGCGGCCGAGGATCTCGCCGCGCACGGCGTGCAGCGGATCTGGCTGTGGGGCCGGGGCGTCGACGCCCAGCGGTTCCACCCGGACAAGCGCTGCCCGAGCCTGCGTCGGGCCTTCGCGCCCGGCGGCGAGATCCTGGTCGGCTACGTCGGGCGACTCGCCCCGGAGAAGCGGGTCGACCTGCTCGCCGCCACCGCCCGCCTGCCCGGTGTCCGGGTCGTGGTCGCCGGTGACGGCCCGGCCCGCCGCCAGCTCGAACGGGAGCTGCCAAACGTGCGGTTCCTCGGCGTCCAGCACGGCGAGGCCCTGGCCCGCCTCTACGCCAGTCTCGACCTGTTCGTGCACACCGGTCCGCACGAGACGTTCGGCCAGACCGTCCAGGAGGCGTTGGCCAGCGGGGTGCCGGTGGTCGCGCCGGCCAGCGGCGGGCCGGTCGATCTGGTCACCCCCGGGGAGACCGGCGTACTGGTGCCACCCGAGGACGACATGGCGATCGCCGAAGCGGTGGCCGGGCTGGCCGCCGACGGGGCACGCCGGCAGGCGTACGGCGTCGCGGCCCGGGCCGCGGTGCGGGGACGCAGTTGGGCGGCGGTCGGCGACGAACTCGTCGGGCACTACCGGGCCGCCCGCGCCAGCACGCCCGCCGTCGACCTGCCGGCGGCGTCGTGACCGGCACCCACCCGCACGGCACCAGCACGTCTTGGACCACCACCACCGCGACGCAGGTCGCGGGTACGTCCGGCGGCCCACTGCGGATCGTCCGGCTGGCCAGCTTCGTCACCGGCACCTCCGGCGGGCTGCGCACCGCCCTGCAACACCTGGGCGAGGGCTACCGCACAGCCGGACACGAACCGGTGCTCGTGGTCCCCGGCCGACGCGACGACGACCAACGACACCCGTGGGGCCGGGTGATCACGCTGGCCGGCCCACCGCTGCCGCACAGTGGCGGCTACCGGCTGCTCACCGCCCGACGCCGGCTCGCCCGGCTGCTGACCACGCTCGCACCCGACCGGCTTGAGGTGTCCGACCGATCGACGTTGCGTTGGACCGGCGACTGGGCCCGGGCGAACGGCGTGCCGTCGGTGATGGTCTCGCACGAGTCGCTCAGCGGCCTGCTGGGTGCCTGGGGGGTGCCCGCCACGCTGGGGCGGCGGCTCGCCGACCGGCTGAACGCGGACACGGCCCGCCGCTACGACCGGATCGTCTGCACCACCCGATGGGCGGCCGAGGAGTTCGCCCGTATCGGCGTGCCGCACGTCGACCTGGTACCGCTCGGCGTCGATCTGGGCACCTTCCAACCTGGCCGCGCCGACCCGGCGGTCCGGGCCCGGTACGCGGACCCGGGCGAGGTGCTGCTGGTGCACTGCGCGCGGCTGTCGGTGGAGAAGCGGCCCGAACTGGCCGTCGACGCGGTGGCGCAGCTGCGCCGGTCCGGTGTGCCGGCGGTGCTGGTGATGGTCGGCGACGGCCCGCGTCGCACCGCGCTGCGGCAGCGCGCGGCCGGCCTGCCGGTCACCTTCACCGGGTTCCTGCCTGACCGTCGCGCCCTCGCGGCGGTGCTGGCCAGCGCCGATGTGGTCCTGGCCCCGGGCCCGGTGGAGACCTTCGGTCTGGCCGGGCTGGAGGCGTTGGCCTGCGGTACGCCGGTGGTGGTCAACGCGGCCAGCGCGCTGCCCGAGGTGATCGGCTCGGGCGGGCTCGCCGCCGACGGCACCCCGGCGGCGATCGCGGGGGCGGTCCGCCGGCTGTTGTCGCGTCCCGAGGCCGGGCGGCGGGCCGCCGCCCGGGACCGGGCGGAGCAGTTCGGCTGGCCGGCGGCGGTCGCCGGGTTGCTCCGCGCGCACGGTGCCGACGCCGATCGCTGATCCCGGCCGCCCGGCCGGGGGTGCGACGGACACCCGGGGAGGGTTCGATCAGCGCACCACATAGGGTGCAGGCATGGCGCGACCTGACGGGCGGCGACCCGACCAACTTCGACCGGTGACCCTGACCCGCGGTTGGAGCACCCATCCCGAAGGCTCGGTGCTTGTGGAATTCGGCGGCACCCGGGTGCTCTGCACCGCGAGCGTCACCGAGGGGGTGCCGCGCTGGCGTCGTGGTTCCGGGCTGGGCTGGGTCACCGCTGAGTACGCGATGCTGCCCCGGGCCACCAACACCCGGTCGGACCGGGAGAGCGTCAAGGGCCGGGTCGGTGGGCGTACCCACGAGATCTCCCGGCTGATCGGCCGGAGCCTGCGCGCCGCGATCGACCTCAAGGCGCTCGGCGAGAACTCGATCGTGCTCGACTGCGACGTCCTGCAGGCCGACGGCGGCACCCGGACCGCCGCGATCACCGGCGCCTACGTGGCACTGCACGACGCGGTGAACTGGCTCGCCGCCCGCAAGGCCCTGACCGGGAAGCCGGAGAAGGTGATGCACCGATCGGTGTCGGCGGTGAGTGTCGGCGTCGTTGCCGGCGAGCCGCGCCTGGACCTGTGCTACGACGAGGACGTAGCCGCCGAGGTCGACATGAACGTGGTCTGCACCGGCACCGGCGACTTCGTCGAGGTGCAGGGCACCGGCGAGGCCGGCGTCTTCGCCCGCGAACAGCTCGACGCCCTGCTCGACCTGGCCGTGGTCGGCTGTCTGGACCTGGCCGAAGCCCAGCGGAAGGCGCTACTCCCATGAACAAGGTGCTGCTCGCCACGCGGAACCAGAAGAAGCTGATCGAGTTGCAGCGCATCCTGGACGGGGCGCTGGGCGCGCACCGGGTGGCGCTGATCGGGCTCGACGACGTCGAGGCGTACCCGGAGCTGCCGGAGACCGGGCTGACCTTCGGCGAGAACGCGCTGATCAAGGCCCGGGAGGGCTGCCGGCGTACCGGGCTGCCGACGATCGCCGACGACTCCGGGCTGGCGGTCGACGCGCTCAACGGGATGCCCGGCGTGTTCAGCGCCCGCTGGGCCGGGCGGCACGGTGACGACCAGGCCAACCTCCAACTCGTGCTCGACCAGATCGGCGACGTGCCGGACGAGCACCGGGGCGCCTCCTTCGTCTGCACCGTCGCGCTGGTGCTGCCCGGAGGTAAGGAACACCTGGTCGACGGCCGGCAGGCGGGTCGGCTGCTGCGCGCCCCGCGCGGCGACGGCGGGTTCGGCTACGACCCGATCTTCCTCGGCGAAGGCCAGGACCGCACCAACGCCGAGCTGACCCCACAGGAGAAGGACGCGATCAGCCACCGTGGCAAGGCGCTGCGCGAGCTGGCCGCCCTGGTCGCCAAGGTGCTCCCGCCGGCCGCCTGAGTCGCCCGCCTCGGCGTCGGCCTTCGCGTCAGCCGAGGGTGCCGACCTCCTGCTCGATCGCGGTGCGGAGGTCGCGGCCGGCCAGCACGGCGCGGGCGGCCTCCATCAGCGGAGCGAGGAAGACGTCGGGACCGGGCTCGCCGGCGGCCTCACCGAGCGCGGCGATCGCCGCCCGCCCGGCCGGCGACGGAGCCAGCGGCGCCCGCAACTGCAATCCGCGTACGGCGGCGAGCAGTTCCACCGCGAGCAGGCTGGTCAGGTTGTCCAGCACCGTACGCAACTTCTTGGTCGCCGCCCAGCCCATCGAGACGTGGTCCTCCTGCATGCCACTTGTGGGCAGCGAGTCCACCGAGGCCGGTGCGGCCAGCCGGCGGTTCTCGGCGACGATCCCGGCGGCCGTGTACTGCGCGATCATCAGCCCGGAGTTGACCCCGGCGTCGGGGGAGAGAAACGCCGGCAGGTCCCGGGACCGGGTGACGTCGAGCAGCCGGTCCACCCGACGCTCGGCGATCGCGCCGACCTCGGCGGCGGCGATGGCCAGGAAGTCCGCTGCGAAGCCCAGGGGCGCGCCGTGGAAGTTCCCGGTCGACTCGACCCGACCGTCGGGCAGCACCACCGGGTTGTCCACCACCGAGACCAGTTCCCGGGCGGCGGTCGTCCGGACGAAGTCCAGGGTGTCCCGGGCCGCGCCGGCCACCTGCGGCGCACAGCGCATCGAGTAGGCGTCCTGCACCGCGTGGGCCAGGTCGTCGCGGTGCGAGTCCATCACCGCCGAGTCCTGCAACAACCGGTGGATGTTGGCCGCCGAGACACTCTGCCCGGGATGCGGACGGATGGCGTGCAGTTCCGGTAGGAACGGCCGTTCCGAGCCGAGCATCGCCTCGATCGCCAGCGCGGCGGTGACGTCGGCCATGGTGAAGAGGTGGGCGGCGTCGTCGATGGCGAGCAGCAGCATGCCGAGCATGCCGTCGGTGCCGTTGATCAACGCCAGCCCTTCCTTGGCGGCCAGCTCCACCGGGGCGAGGCCGGCCCGGCGCAACGCGTCGACGGCAGGCATCCGCCCGCCGTCCGGGCCGAGCACCCAACCCTCGCCGAGCAGCACCAGCGCGCAGTGCGCCAGCGGGGCCAGGTCCCCGGAGGCACCCAACGAGCCGTGTTCGGGTACCCAGGGGGTGACCTCGTGGTTGAGCAGGTCCACCAGGGCCTCGGCGACCAGCGGCCGTACCCCGGAATGGCCGAGCGCCAGCGAGCGGACCCGCAGCAGCATCATCGCCCGTACCACCTCCCGGGGCATCGGCGCGCCGACCCCGGCGGCGTGTGACCGGATCAGCGCGTGCTGCAACTCGGCTCGGCGCTCGGGGGCGACGAACGTGTTGGCCAGGGCCCCGAAACCTGTCGACACGCCGTACACGGGACGGCCGGCGGCCTCGATGCCATCCACGATGGACCGGCTGGTGGCCATCGCCTCGACGGTGGCCGGGTCGAGGACCACCTTGACGCCGCCCCGCGCCACGGCGAGCACGTCGGCGGGGGTGATTCCGGTGGGCTGGACGGTGACGGTCATCGCGGTACTCCGTTGTGCAGAACCTGGCGGACGAGTGGCACCCCGGGCCGGTAGGCCAGGTGCAGGTGGGACGGTGCGTCGAGGATGATCAGATCGGCCCGGGCACCGGGACGCAGCACCCCGATGTCGTCGCGGCGCAGCGCCCGCGCGCCACCGGCGGTCGCGGCCCAGACCGCCTCCGCCGGGGTCATCCCCATCTCGCGTACGGCCAGGGCGATGCAGAACGGCATCGACGAGGTGTACGACGAGCCGGGGTTGCAGTCGGTGGCCAGCGCCACGGTGACCCCGGCGTCGAGCAGGCGACGGGCGTCCGGGTACGGCGAGCGGGTGGAGAACTCGGCACCCGGCAGCAGGGTGGCGACGGTGGCGGACTGCCCGTCGTCCGTGGTGGTCGAGGCCAGCGCGTCCACGTCGGCGTCGGTCAGGTGGGTGCAGTGGTCCACGCTGGCGGCCCCCAGCTCCACCCCGAGCCGCACGCCCGGGCCGGGGCCGAGCTGGTTGGCGTGCACCCGCACCCCGAGCCCCATGGCCTGCCCGCAGGCGAGGATCGCCCGGGCATGGTCGGCGTCGAAGGCTCCCCGCTCGCAGAACACGTCGATCCAGCGGGCGTACGGCGCGGCGGCGGCCAGCATCGGCCCGCAGACCAGCGACACGTAGTCGTCCGGACGGGCGGCGTACTCGGCCGGGACCACGTGCGCGCCGAGGAACGTGGTCTCCGTGCTGACCTCGGTGGCGATCCGCAGCGAGCGGGCCTCGTCGGCGACGGTGAGGCCGTACCCACTCTTGATCTCGATCGTGGTGGTGCCCTGGCGTAGCGCCTCCGCGTGCAGCCGGCGCACGGTGGCCCGCAGTTCGCCGTCGGAGGCGGCCCGGGTGGCGCCGACAGTGGTGCGGATACCGCCGCCGGTGTACGGCTCGCCGGCCATCCGGGCGGCGAACTCGGCGGCCCGGTCCCCGGCGAAGACGAGGTGGGCGTGGCTGTCCACGAACCCGGGCAGCACCGCCGCACCGGCGGCGTCGATCCGCCGGTCCGCTGCCGGTGCGTCGGCCGCCGGGCCGACCCAGGCCACCTCGCCGTCCTCGACGAGCACCGCGGCCCGTCGCCGAACCCCCAGCGGCCCGCCCGCGCCGGCCACATTCGTCACCAGCTCACCAATGTCATCCACCAGCAGGCTGCTCATGGGGTGGTCACCTCCGTGATCGCCGTGGCCAGTTCCTGCGGTACGTCCACGCGTACGTGCCGGCCGTCGCGGACCAGCACCTGACCGTCCACCACCACCTGGGCGACGTCGGCCGCGCTCGCCGCGAACCAGACGCCCGCCGGGGCCACCCCGGCCGTACGGACGCTGTCCAGCCGCACCGTGACCAGGTCGGCGCGGTCACCGACGGCGATCCGGCCGGCGTCGGTCCAGCCCAGCGCGGCGTGCCCGGCGCTGCTCGCGGCGGTCAACAGCTCCGCCGCGGTGAAGTGGCCCCGCTTGCGGGTGCGTAGCCGCTCGTCCAGTTCGACGGCGCGCGCCTCCTCGAACAGGTCGATCACGGCGTGGCTGTCACTGCCCAGGCTGAGCGGGATGCCGGCGTCGGCCATCCGACGGGCCGGACCGATACCGTCGGCGAGATCCCGTTCGGTGGTGGGGCAGAGGCAGACGCCGGTACGACTGTCGCCGAGCAGACTCACGTCGGCGCTTGTCGGATGGGTGGCGTGGACCGCCGTGGTCGCCCGGCCGAGCACCCCGTGCTCGGCGAGCAGGCGCGTCGGCGTGCACCCGTGCACCGCCCGGCAGGCGTCGTTCTCGGCCGGCTGCTCCGACAGGTGCACGTGCAGTGGCGCGTCGCGACGCTGCGCCCAACCGGCGACGGTGGCGAGCTGATCGGCCGGCACCGCCCGTACCGAGTGGACCGCGGCACCGAGACGCACGTGCCCACCGTCCGCGGTGAACGCGTCGACCCGCTCCGCCCAGCGCAACGCGTCGCCGTCACCGAACCGCTGCTGCGGCCCGGTCAGCGGCCGACCGTCCACCGAGGCGGTCAGGTAGCAGGTGTCCAGCAGGGTCAGCCGGATCCCCGCCTGGGCCGCCGCCTCGACCAACGCCGCGCCCATCGCGTTCGGGTCGGCGTACGGGCTGCCGCCCGGCCCGTGATGCAGGTAGTGGAACTCACCCACGCAGGTGATCCCGGTCAGCGCCATCTCGGCGTAGACCGCCCGGGCCAGCGCCAGATAGGAGTCGGGGCCGAGGTGGGTGGCGACCGCGTACATCTGGTCGCGCCAGCTCCAGAAGTCGCCCCGCCCGGCGTGGGTACGCCCGCGCAGCGCCCGGTGGAACGCGTGGGAGTGCGCATTGGCCAGCCCCGGCAGGGTCAGCCCCGGCAGCCGCACCGCGTCGGCCAGCACGTCCACCCCGGCGTCGGGCCCACCGTCGGGCGCGAGCGCCGTGACGCCGGTGATCCGGTCGTGCACCGTCTCGATCAGCACGTCCGGGGTCGGCGCGGCCTCTCCGGGCAGCCAGGCGTACTCCGCGAGCCAACGGGTGGCACTCATCGGAGCAACTCTTCCAGCGCCCTGGCCAGGGCGGTCACCCCGGTGGCGCAGTCGGCGTCGGTGGCCGATTCGGCGGGGGAGTGCGACACCCCGGTCGGGTTGCGGACGAAGAGCATCGCGGTGGGTACGAGGGCGGCGAGCACCCCGGCGTCGTGCCCCGCCCCGGTGGGCAGCACCGGCGCGTCCAGCAGCCCGGCCAACCGGTCGGCCAGCCCGCCGTCGAAGGCCACCAGCGGGGTGGCCGACTCCTCGGTCAGCGTCACCTGCGTACCGTCGCGCCGGGCCCGCTCGGCGGCCTTGCCGTGCACCGCCTCGACCATGCCGGCCAGAGTGTCCGGCTCGGCCGCGCGGGCGTCCAGCCAGCCGGTCACCCGGGACGGGATCGCGTTCGTGGCGTTCGGCTCCACCGCCACCCGACCGACTGTGGCGTGGGCACCGCGCAGCCGGGCCTCCTTGTTGGCGGCGAGCACCGTGAACGCGTACGTGAGCATGGGGTCTCTGCGGTCGGCCATCCGCGTCGTACCGGCATGGTTGCCCTCACCGGTGAAGTCGAAGCGCCAGCGGCCATGCGGCCAGATGGCGCTCGCGACCGCGACCGGCGCGTCCCGTTCGACGAGCGCACGGCCCTGCTCGACGTGCAACTCCACGAAGGCCGCGAAGCGGCCGAGCAGCTCCGGCCGGGCACCCGCCGGCCGGTCGCCCAGCGCCTCGGCGAAGCTCACCCCGCCGGTGTCGCGCAGCCCGGCCGCCCGCTCGACGTCCAGCGCGCCGGTGAGCAACCGGGAACCCAGGCACGGTACGCCGAACCGGGCGCCCTCCTCCTCCACGAACGCCGCCACCGCCAGCGGCCGGACGGGCGGAACGCCCGCGGCGCGCAGCTCGTCGACCGCGAGGAAGGCGCTCACGATGCCGAGCGGACCGTCGTACGCCCCGCCGTGCGGCACCGAGTCGAAGTGGCTGCCGGTCAGGATCGCGTCCCCGGCCTCCGGATCACCCCACCAGGCGAACAGGTTGCCGTTGCCGTCCTCGGTCACCGGCATGGACCGCTCGTCGGCCTGCGCCCGGAACCACTCCCGCAGCCGCAGCTCCGGCTCGGTCAGCGCGTACCGCAGGTAGCCGCCGCTGTGCGCGTCCCGCCCGATCGGGGCGATCTGTCCCCACAGCTCGCGGAACCTGTCGAGCAGCGGTCCGTCCTGCACCGTGTGTGTCAACAAGGGCCTTCCTCACTCCGCCATCGGTACGCGGACGCCGGTCCGGGTGGCCACCTCGCGGGCGTCTTCGTAGCCGGCGTCGACGTGCCGGATGACGCCCATCGCCGGGTCGTTGGTCAGCACCCGCTCGATCTTCTGCCCGGCCAGCGCGCTGCCGTCGGCCACGCAGACCTGACCGGCGTGGATGGACCGGCCGATGCCGACCCCGCCGCCGTGGTGGATGGAGACCCAGGAGGCCCCGCTGGCGGTGTTGACAAGCGCGTTGAGCAGCGGCCAGTCGGCGATCGCGTCCGAGCCGTCGGCCATCGCCTCGGTCTCCCGGTACGGGCTGGCCACGCTGCCGCAGTCCAGGTGGTCGCGGCCGATCACCACCGGCGCGCTCAGCTCACCCGAGGCGACCATCTCGTTGAACCGTACGCCAGCGCGGTCCCGCTCGCCGTAACCGAGCCAGCAGATGCGCGCGGGCAGCCCCTGGAAGGCGACCCGCTCGCCGGCCAGTCGGATCCACCGCGCGAGGGACTCGTTCTCCGGGAACAGGTCCAGGATCGCCCGGTCGGTGGCGGCGATGTCGGCGGGATCGCCGGAGAGCGCCGCCCACCGGAACGGCCCCTTGCCCTCGCAGAACAACGGCCGGATGTACGCCGGCACGAAGCCGGGGAAGTCGAAGGCGCGCTCGTACCCGCCGAGCCGGGCCTCGCCCCGGATCGAGTTGCCGTAGTCGAAGACCTCCGCGCCCGCGTCGAGGAAACCCACCATCGCCTCGACGTGCCGGGCCATCGACGCCCGGGCCCGGTCGGTGAACTCGGCCGGCTTGGCCGTCGCGTACTCCCGGGCGTCAACCAGCTCCACCCCCTCCGGCAGGTACGACAGCGGATCGTGGGCGCTGGTCTGGTCGGTGACGATGTCGACCGGTACGCCCCGGCGCAGCAGCTCCGGGAAGACGGTGGCGGCGTTGCCGACGACACCGACGCTCAACGCCCGGCGCTCCCGTTTGGCGGCGAGCACCCGCGCGACCGCGTCGTCCAGGTCGTCGGCGATCTCGTCCAGGTAGCGGTCGTGCGCCCGGCGGGCCAGCCGGCCGCGGTCCACGTCCACGATCAGGCAGGCACCGCCGTTCATGGTGACCGCGAGCGGCTGGGCCCCGCCCATGCCACCGCAGCCGGCGGTGAGCGTCAACGTGCCGGCGAGGGTGCCGTCGCTGCCCGGCTGCCCGTCGCCGCGGGCAGCACCGGCGAGTTTCGCCGCCACGGCGGCGAACGTCTCGTAGGTGCCCTGGAGGATGCCCTGGGTGCCGATGTAGATCCACGAGCCAGCGGTCATCTGCCCATACATGGTCAGGCCGAGTTGCTCCAGGCGGCGGAACTCCGGCCAGGTCGCCCAGTCGCCGACCAGGTTCGAGTTGGCCAGCAGCACCCGGGGCGCCCACTCGTGGGTACGCAGCACGCCGACCGGGCGACCCGACTGCACCAGCATCGTCTCGTCGTCCCGTAGCTCGGTCAGCGTCCGCACCAGGGCGTGGTACGACGGCCAGTCCCGGGCGGCCTTGCCGGTGCCGCCGTACACCACCAGGTCGTCGGGGCGCTCGGCGACCTCGGGGTCGAGGTTGTTCATCAACATCCGCAGGGCGGCCTCCTGCGGCCACCCTCGGGCGCTGCGCTCCTGGCCGCGTGGGGACCGGACGGGCCCGGGGGCGGTCTGGTCGGCGTGGGTCATGGCGGACTCCTCCTAACCGAGGAACAACTGTCGACGGGCCGCCGAGGCTTCGAACGCCTCCAGCCGCCGCTGGGTCTCGGCCGGGGCGGCGTCGCAGATCGCCTGGAGCAGCACCATGGCCAGGGTCATCGGAGCGGTGTGCAGGTCGAACACGAGTTGCGCGCCGACCGCGGCGGAGAGCACCACGTCGGCGTGCTCGGTCGCCGGGCTCACCGGTGAGTCGGTGATCGCCACCACCGTCAGCCCCGCCGCGCGGGCCTCGCGCAGCGCCTCCAGGGTCTCCCGGGGATAACGCGGCAGCACGAACGCCAGCAGCGCCCGCGCCCCCGCCTCGGCGGCCTGTTCGAGGCGGTCGGTGAGCAGGCTGCCGCCGTCGTCGAGCACCCGCACGTCCGGATGCACCTTGGCGGCGAAGTACGCGAAGTACGCGGCAAGCGGCGCGGCGGAGCGCAGGCCGAGCACCGGCAGCGGCCGGCTGGCCGCCAGCAGGCGTCCGGCCTCGGCGATCCGCTCCCGGTCGGCCAACTGACCGGCCAGCCGGTCCAGGTTGCCGATCTCGGCGCGTACCGCCTGTTGAAGTTCGTTGCCGGCGGGGGCCGGACCGGGCGCGGCGGCGGTCAGCTCACGCAGCCGGCGACGCAGGGCCGGGTAGCCGTCGTGGCCCAGCGCCACCGCGAACCGGGTGACCGACGGCTGGCTGACCCCGGCCAGCTCGGCGACCTCGGCGGCAGAGAGGTAGCCGATGGCGGGGGCGTGCTGCACCAGACAGTGCGCGATGCGTCGCTGCGTCGGGGTGAGGCGGACCCCGTCGAACAGGCCGACGACCCGCTCCGTCGATGCCATGGCAACTCCCTCATTCACCCCGTGACTCTATGCATGAAAACTTTCATTCGGCAAGCTGATCTGCCTATTCCAATGTGGACGGCATCTGGTCTGCGGGTATGGCGGCTGTCGCCGGGCTGCGGGCCCGGCCCACTGGGCAGCAAGCGCCGGGCCGATAGGATCCCGGTCGGCGGTCGAGCAGAGGAGTGGGACATGCAGCCGGAGGGTCCCTACCGGTACACCCACATGCTGGGTGGGTCACCGGTCGGGAAGGCGTGGGCCGCCGTTGACGGTCAGGGCCGATTCGTCACCGTGGCCGTGCTCGACGCCACGGTCGCCGCAACTCCGGGCTGGCGGGAGGCCTTCGCCGGCACCGCCAACAGTCTCGCCCAGGCTCCCGGTGGCTCGCCTTTCACGTACGCGGACTTCTCGGCCGCCGCGCCCTGGGTCGCGTACGCGGCGGAGGCCGGGCCGGCGGCGGAGAAGCTGTTCCGGGCCCTCGGCGTCGATTACCAACCAGTACCCCCTGCTGGTACGCCGGTGTCCGGGCCACCCCAGCCCGTTTCGGGTGCCCCGCAGTCCGTGTCCGGCCCGCCTGCGCCGATCTCCGGTCCGCCGCAGCCCGTCTCCGGGGCCCCTCAGCCGGTCTCCGGTCCGCCCCAGCCGGTGTCGGGTGGGCCCCAGCCGGTCTCAGGTGCTCCCGCGCCTGGCCTGAACGCGCCGAACTCCGCGACGACGCAGCCGCCATGGAGCGGGGCCACGAGCCCGGCCCCGATTCAGCCGCACCCCCCGGGCCCAGTCTCCGGGGCGCCGATGTCGCCCGGCCCTGGAACGGCTGGTGACGAGTTCGGGCTCGACCCGTTCACCGCGCCGGTGCGGCGGATCCAGCCCTCGGCGCGGCCCAAGCGACGCACCGGCCTCTGGGCCGCCGTCGCCGCGCTCGCACTGGTGGCGGCCGTCGGTACCGGTGCCGCCGTCTGGGCGCTCACCGGTGAGGGCGACCCCGAGCCGCCGCAGGCGGCACCGACCGGGGTCGAGGGTTCTGGCAATTTCCCCGGCCCGGCTGAGGTCAACCCGGGCATCAAGCCGTGGGCGCAGGTTCCGCCGTACAGTCCGGAGGAGCGTGCACTGGCGATCGCCGCGCCCTCGCTCGTCTTCGTCGAGGCTGTGTTCACCGGATTTGTGCGTGAAGCCAAGTCCAACGTGCCCCTGAGCGCGACGCCCGTGACCTTCAAGCGGAGGTGCAGCGGGTTCGTTGTCAACGCGGATGGCCATGTGGTGACCAACGGTCAGTGCGTCCAGCCGAGCGCTGAGGTCGCCCGTGAGCGCGCCCTGTACACGCTCGGGCGCATCCTCATCGAGCAGGACAAGCTTTCCGCCACCGAACTGGACGGCTACGTTCGCGGCAAGATGGGAACCACCACCTTCACGGGTGACCAGCCAGAGGTCGACCCGGCCATGCAGGTGTTCGCCCAGCTCAACATCGCGCGAGGCGATTTGACCGCCAGCCCTGCCGTGCCCGCGCAACTGGAGCACGTCCTCGCGCCGGACGGTGGGAACCTGGCGCTCGTCAAGCTCGCGCAGTCCGGCCTGCCCACGGCGGAGCTTGACCCGGCGGCGGCGCCCGGCGCGGGCACGGCTCTGCTGCTGATCGGCTACCAGACGGGGGACAGCGACTTTCGGGCGGCGACCTACACGGTAGAGGCAAAGCAGGTCCAGGTGTCGACTACCGGCAGGCAAGGCACCGTAGAGGTGGCAAGGGTCAACGATGACCTCGGCATCTATTCACACGGCGGCATCGCCATCGACACCCGGGGGCGGGTGGTTGGAGTCATCGACAACGATCGAGCGGTCAACGGTGGTGCCAACCGAGCCCTGGTACCGGTGTCCGCCGTTGCTGGGCTGCTTAACGAGACGGGTGTCGAGAACGAAATCACCGATGCCGACCGGGCCTACCGGAGCGGGCTCGACGCCTTCTTCGCCGGCCGCAGTGCCGATGCGATCGCGCAGTTCGACGCGGTGGCCGAGGCGTCACCGGCGAATCTTGTCGCGCAGGCATACCGGCAGAACGCCATCGACCGGAGTCGGCTGGAGCGGGATTCGTCCGGGTCGTCCAACCTGTTGCCAATCCTGTTGGCTGGCCTCGGCGGTGCCTTGGTGGTCGGACTGGTTGGCGCGGCGGTGCTGGTGATGCGCCGTCGATCCTCGTACTGAGCGGCAACTGCGGCCAGGGATGGTCAGCGGGTGGAGTTATCCCGTCCCCAGGCGTCACGCGGGTGTCGACGGGCGCGTAGCGCGGCCAGCAGGGTGATCGTCACGTACACCATCGACGCGGGCGCGAGCCACGGCCGAGGAAGCACGACATCCCGCAGCCACGACGACGGCACGGACGATCGGATCCCGTCATGGCTGGCGCGCAGCATGGTGTTGCCGGCGCGGACCCGTGCGAGGGTGCGGACCAGGTCGCGCGTGCGCCGAGGCGCCTGCACGAAGCTCGTCGCGGCTGTCACCTCCCGTTTCTCCGCCGAGCTGAACTGCGAGTCGAGATACAGGTCGTCCGCGATCTGCTCCGGAAAGCTTTCGAAGCGTTCCCGGCCGGCGGACGAGATCGCCATCGCGCCCCTGCCGAACAGCGCGTCGGCGAAGATCGGGAGGCGGGTGTTGATCGCGTAGTAGGCCCGCACCGCGAGCGGTCGATCCCCGGTCACCATGGCCCGGCGGGGCGTCACGGCCAACGGTGGCCGCTCACCGGCGGAGAGTTCCGCCGCCATTGCGCGGAGTGCGCCGGGGGAGAGGACCACGTCCGCGTCGAGGTATACCCGGGGAAACCCGCGGGCCGCGGCATCACCCAGGTTGAGGGCGTTGGCCTTGCCGGGTTCGGCGACTTCGATCACCCGTACGCCCGGGCGCGCCGCCGCCACCTCGGCGGTGTCGTCGGTGCAGCCATTGGCCACCACCACGATGTCCAGCTCGCCGGACGCGGCATCGGCCAGCAGCGCGTCCAGGCAACCGCCGATCACCGCAGCCTCGTTGTGCGCGGCGATGACCACGCTGATCACCGGTCGCTCATGGCTCGTCACACCAGCCTCACCCGTCGATGCAGGGCGTCACCGGCCACACTGGCCGGTGGGTCGCCGTTGTGGGCACGCGCCCGTTCACCTGCCGGCACGCACGGCCGTCAAGCTTGCCGGAGCGGATCGTTCGGTCGCAAGCAGATGCCGGCGCAGTCTTCGGGATGGGCGCTGCCGTGCGACGGTTTGCCCGTGTGTATCCGTCTTGCCCAGCGCGTGTCCTGACTGTGCCGCCTATCACAGCCGTACGGATGAATCCGTGGGACACCGTGGACAGGCGGGCCGCTGGTATCGTCCTCGTGTTTTCAGGGCCGGGCGGGGGCTGACCACAGTGGGCGTCGATGTCGAGTTCCACAGTCCCCGTCGTCAGCGCGGCGGAAACTGATGGGAGACGCACCCGCATGGGAAGCTTGACCGCTCCGGCCCGTAGACCATGGTCCAGGCATCCTCGCCAGAATGGTTCGGTGCCCCCGCCTCTGCGGCTGGCCCGCAACTTGGCGACCGCCGCGCTGGCGCTCGTCGCGGTCAAGCCCTTCTTCGACATAGGAGAGGGCCGGGGAGGCGGTGTCGACCTCGGAGCGCTGCTCACCGCCCTGGGAGCCGTGCTGATGGTGGCCGCTCTTGCTGTTTTCGCGCTCGGCTCCCGGCGGCTGCCGCCCCGATCGCTGTTGTTCATGGCCGCAGGGATCGGGTTGCTGCTGGTCCTCTCGGCAGTGAGCTATCTGGCCGTCGACGCTCGGGCTGATTTGTTGGCGGCGTTCGACGTTCGGCGATACTCGATCTACGGACCGCCCCAGGAGGCGACGAGTGCGATACCCGCCGAGGCCGTTCGACTGCTGGTCGGGTTCGCGCCGCTCGCCCTGATCGGCCTGATGCTGCTGCGCCGGGACTGGTTTCCGGTACGCCGCCTCGCGCTCGTCGCGGGAGTCGTGGTGGTCGGCGCGATCGTGCACTCCATTCTGGCTTGGTTGCAGGTCGCCGAGGTGATCCCCTACTCCTTCCACTTCGAACTGGCGGGATGGCAGAAGATCGGCCGAGCCTCCGGTGGCTACTTCCACCCGATGTCGCTCGGCCGGTTGTTGATGTTCTCGGTCTTTCTTGTCTATGTCCTTGGCGAACGGATGGGTGTACCGACCGCAGTGCGGTACGGGCTGATCGGGCTCTTCCTCGCCACGGGGGTCGTTTCGCTGCACCGCTTCACCATCCTGTGTCTGGTGCTGATCGTCGCCGCGTTCGAGTTGCAACGCGTTCGCTCACTGGTCAAGGCGCGCCGCCGCGGCGACCTGAACCGACGGGGCGTGCTGCTCGTCGGCGGTGGACTCGCCGCCGTCGCCGCCCTGGCCGGCATGCTCTGGGGAGACGCGATCTGGCGTAGGGCCGAGGTCGTCGTCACCGAGGTCGGTTCCATGAACGTCCGATCCGACACCTTCATGCACGGTCGCGGAGCGATCTGGAACGACGTGGCGGAGATTCTCGGGCGTGCCTCGGTCGACGTGTGGCTGTTCGGGTTCGGCTACGAGCCCTGGGACATGCACAACGACTTTCTGCGACTGATGGTGGTCTGGGGACTCGTCGGTGTGATCGTGACCGTGGCGATTCTCGTGGCGGTGTACCGCGTCGTCCGGAGCCGCTCGGACCGCTCGCACCGGGTGGCGCTGATGGTGCTCTTCGGTGCCCTGGTCATCTTCGGTTTGACCCAGAAACCGTTGGCTTACCCGTATTTCCTCTGGCTCTTCTTCTTCGGACAGATGGTGATACTCGCACTCGCCCCCGTTGAGCAGGACGATGCCGGAGAGGCCTCGCCCGCGACCGAGTCGACGGCGGCGTGAGGCCGTCTTCGCCCGCCCAGGTAAGCGGGCACAAGCAGAACCAGCAGCGCCGCGACCTGGCCCGCGATCCGGCGGAGCGCGAGAACCCCGAAATCCGAGGTGCGGCCGTGGTGCAACCCACCTTCACGGTCTGCATCGTGGTGCGCGACCGCGCCGTGTTGCTCGTCAACGCGGTGCGCAGCGTACTCGCCAACACCTTCGAGGACTTCGAGCTGGTGGTCGTTGATGACGGCTCGCGGACGCCGGTGACGACGGTGCTGGCGGAGGCGAAACTCGCCGGGGACCACCGGGTGCGGGTGGTGACGCAGCCCCCCACCGGCATCGCCGAGGCACGCAACCTGGGCCTGCGCACCGCCACCGGCCGGTACCTCACCGTCCTCGACTCCGACGACGAGTTGACCCCTGACGCACTCGCTCAGCTGCATCGGCTGCTCGCCGCGACGGGCGGAAGCTGGGTGTATGCCGACTACACCGAGGTCAGCCGCGGTTCAGACCGGCTGATTCGGCTCCCCGAATATGCCTCGGCGCGGCGGATGCTGGTCGGAGTTCTCACGCGGCCTCGGCTGCCCTTCAAGCACTCCGGCACCACAATCGATCGTCACCTGCTCGACCGGATTGGTGGGTACGACGAGAGTTTCCGGCTCTTCGAGGACATCGAACTGATGCTGCGAGCGTTGAAATCCGGGGTGCAGCCCTGTCACCTGGCCCATCCCATCGTCCGGTTCTACCGGCATGACGGCAACGTGACCAGGGGCAGGCTATCCGGTCTGGTCTTCTGGTTCCGTTTGATCGAAATGTACCGGCCGGTGCGGTGGCCCGGTGTGGGGCTGGCCATCAAGGCGCTGCGCACGTTGAGCGAGACGGGCAAGTGGCTTGTCACCCTCGGCCGTTGATCGACTGACCGGCGACCCACCGCGGCCGGGTGCGGCACCGAACCGGCTCGTCCGGATCCTCGTACACCTGGGCATGCTGGGTCTGAGTCAGGTCGGCGTCACCGTTGCCGCCTTCTTCGCGCAGATCCTGCTGGCCCGCACCCTCCCGCAGAGCGATTTCGGTACGTTCAGCGCGGCCCTGGCTGTTACGGCGCTGGCCGCACCGCTCGTGGTCTTCGGCGTTTCCGAACTTTGGTTGCAACGGTTTGGCCTGGAAGGCCACGCAGCCAGACGCTGGATACGTCCATCGCTGCGGCTCGTTGCGGGCATCTGTGTCGGGGTGCTCGCCGCAGCGCTCGGGTGGAGCCTCGCCGGGAGTGCGGGCCCCGGTGTGACGTCGGTCCGCGCGCTGCTCATCAGCGTGATCGTCGCTCAGGTCGGGCTGACCCTGGTGGCTTCGGCGCAACAGCTGCGCGGTGACTACCGCGGGCTGTCGGTGCTTCAGGTCGCTCCGCACGTCGGACGAGTGCTGGTGGTGCTCGCGAGTTGGGCCATCGGACTGTCAGCGGTGGCCGTCGCCGCTGGTTACGCCGTCGTCGCACTGCTCACCGTGGTCGCCTGCATCGTGGTGCTGCGACCGTTCGTCGCTGGTACGGTGCCGCTGGAGGGGCACCGGGGCACCGCACCTGCCGCGACCTCCGACGTGCCGGTGAGCCGGGTGGTCACGGCCGCCACCCCGTTCGTACTGGGCAACGTGTTCTACCTGATGGGCATCTATCTCGGCACCATCGTCGCCGCCGAGGTGCTTGGTCCCGAGGCCGCGGCCCTGCTGGCGGTGCCGATGGCGGTGATCACTGCGGCGTACCTCGTCCCGCGAGTCGTCTACCAGCAGTACTTTCTGGCCAAACTGCACCGGTGGGCCCACGGTGACCGGGACGCGGTGCTACTGGCGTACCGGTTCGGCACCTCGGGAATGTTCGCGCTCGGGATCGTCGCCGCGGGGCTGGTCGCGCTCGGCGGGCAACTACTGCCGGTTCTGCTCGGCCCCGGGTACGGCGAGACGGCGGCGGTACTGGCCGTGCTGGCCTTGGCCGTACCCTTCCGCTTCGGCGGAGCCGCCGTGGCCGCTCTGCTGACCAGCGGCGGTCTGCTCCGGCGCAAGGTGGTCCACCAGGGAGCGGGCGCCCTGGTGTTGCTGGCAGCACTCGCGGTCGCCACTCCCATGTGGGGGGTGCGGGGCACAGCTTTCGCCACCGTGGTGGCCGAAGCCGCGCTTTGTGTGCTGTTCTGGGTCACGGTCCGGCGTCGCGTGGTGCGTGGGGCCGCTCTGCCGTCGTGGCACGATTTGCGCCGGCGTCTGACGAGGGAGAGTCCGAGTGCGTCCTGAAGCCGATCCCGCCGCTCGCCGGCCGCTCGTCGTCGGCTACTACGGCATGGAGAACGTCGGCGACAACGCCTTCTGCCTGGTGACCGACTGGGCCAGTCGGACGTACTGGGGCAGCGAGCGACCCGTGTTCGCGGCCCCGCCCATGGTCGACCTGCCGCCGGAGAGCACCGGGATGAGCCCCCGCTGGTACCGGTCCCGCAGCGTCCCGGACCGGATGGGCTGGGTGCTGAACAAGGCGATGCTGCTGCGTGGCTCCTCGATGCTCGTTTTCGGCGGTGGTTCGGTCTTCAGGGACATGGGGCCGCTCAGCGAGAAGCGACTGTTCTCCCTCTTCTCCCGTTTCTCCGGGCATCCGATGGCGGCGGTAGGCGTCTCCGTCGGGCCGTTCCTTTCAGCCTCGGCCGAGCGGCGTCTGCTGGAGGTGCTCCGCCGGATCAACTTCATCGGGGTGCGTGACCAGGCCTCCGCTGAACTCCTCCGGCGTGCGGGACATCCCGGAAGACTGGTTGCCGCCGGAGACCTCGCGGGACTCCTGCCCGAGGCGCTCGGGGAGCGCCTCGGGCAGCGGTACGAACGGGCGCAGGGCACCAGGGCGCGACTCGGTGTGACGCTGCTCGGTGTTGACTACGAGGCCGCCGCCCCGCAGGCGCGACGGCGCGAGGACGCGCTGATCGACGGGGTGAGTGAGCTGGTGCGCCGGGAACCGGTGGACGTCACGGTGTTCGTCTTCAACACCCACCCCGTCCATGGAGACGAACGGGTCAGCGGACGACTTCGTCGTGCCCTCGACGGGCGTTGTGATGTCCGTGTGGTGACCGCCCGCGACGGTGTCCGAGCGTGCTGGGACGAGATGAAGCGTTGCAACCTCGGTCTGCACATGCGGATGCATGGGGCTGTCTTCGCCTACCTGGCAGACGTTCCGTTCGCCCTCGTGCCCTACCAGCAGAAGTGCGACGACTTCCTGGATGAGATCGGCCAGCCGGAATCGCGGCGACTCGCTCGGGTGCCGGAGGACTCCGTCGAGGTGACAAAGGTGCTGGCCGGCATGCTCACCGACCAGGCGGCCCCGCGACTGGCTCGGGAGGAGTTCGCCGAGCGGGCCCGATGGAACTTCACTCGGGCGCCTTGGGCGCTCCCCGGATCGGTCCCCTCGTGATTGACCAACTCTCGGCCCGCCGCGACGTGTCCCGGCCACCACCGGCGAATCCGGTCCGGACACCGATTGGCCGGTCTCGGTCCCTCCGCCTGCCGATCCTGCTGGTGTCGCTGGTGCTGGTGATCGCCGCGCTCTTCGCGACGGGTCTGGTCTTGGTGGTCAAGGCACGCGGCGGCGAGTCGGCCGAAGTGGCCGGATCATCGCCGGTTGCGTCGGAGCCCGCAGCGCCCGGACGTCAGACGCTCAGGGAACTGACGCCCCCGGGAATGCGTATCGGCTCGGCTGTCGATGGTCGCGGCCTCAGCCTGGATCCGGCCTACAGCACTCTGCTCGGCACCGAGTTCAACGCGGTGACCACCGAGAACGCCATGAAGTGGCGCAACTTGGAGCCGTTGCCCGGCGTGTACGCCTGGCCCGGCGCGGACCAGCTTGTCGAGTTTGCCGAGCGGCACGGTCAGGAGGTGTACGGGCACACCCTCGTGTGGCACAGCGACATGCCGAAATGGGTGTCGCCGGAGTGGCCGGCGGAACGGATCCGGACGGAACTGCGGGACCACGTGACCGAGGTCGTCTCGCGGTATCGAGGACGAGTGTGGGCCTGGGACGTCGTCAACGAGGTGCTGGACGAAGACGGCTCGCTGCGGGAGACGCTGTGGCTGCGCAAGTTGGGGCCCGGCTACATCGCCGATGCCTTTCGCTGGGCTCACGCCGCCGATCCCGGAGCCCGGCTGTTCATAAACGATTACGGCATCGAGAGGCGTACCAGGAAGGCCGACGCTCTGCTGACTCTGGTCCGAGACCTGCGCCGTGACGGGGTACCGGTGGACGGGGTGGGCTTCCAGAGTCATCTCGCCTGGGACGAACCGCCTCGCGATCTCACTCGGAATCTGCGCCGTTTTGCGGAGTTGGGGGTAGCGGTAGCGATCACCGAACTCGACGTCCGGGTCGAGCTTCCGGCGACATCGGAGAAACTCAAGCGCCAGGCGGCCGTCTATCGGCAGGTGCTCAGCTCCTGTCTAGCGGTGCCCGCCTGCGTGTCCTTCACCGTGTGGGGTTTCACCGACTCGCGTAGCTGGATCCCCGGCTACCACCGCGGGTACGGGGCAGCCTGCCTCTTCGACGCGGACCTCTCGCCGAAACCCGCCTACCTGGCGCTTGTCGATGAACTCAGCCGGCACGCCGGCACCACCAGGGCCGGGCCCAACCCGGACTGATCCCCTGGTCCGGCAAACCAAGGGCGGACCGTCCCCGCCGCCCTCGCTGCCTCGGTAAGAGGCTGGTGAAAGGAAGAACGTGTCCGCGCACACGCAGATCATGGCGACCGTCGCGCCCTCGGCAAGGTTTGACCCGGACCTGGGCGTGATCATGCCGCCGTCCAACGGCATGCCGCGCTCGGTGTTCGGCCGGCCGGTCGCTCCGCTGGCGAAGTGGCGCCGCCGGTACGCAGCCTGCCTGGTAGTGCTCGATTTCGTCGCTGCGGTGGCCGCCAGTCGGACAGTCGTGGCCCTGTTTCAGGACGCCGACGCCGGGTTCTGGGATCAACGGGTGCTCGGCGACACGGTGAGCGCCTTCGTGCTGGTGGCCAATATCGGCGTGCCGCTGCTGTGGTTGGTGATCCTGGCTGGCGCCGGCGCGTACGACCGGCGGGCACTCGGCCGCGGCACCGAAGAACTCAACCGGGTGGTACGGGCCAACATCGCCATGGCCGCAGCGGTCTCCTTCCTCGCCCTCGGCTTCAAGAAGGACGTTTCCCGGGCCACGGTCGCCGCCATCATCGTGGGCCTGCTTGTCTACACCGTGTTCGTCCGGATCGTGGCCCGGGTCGCGTTGCGGCGGATTCGCCGCGTGAACCAGCGCGCCTCCCAGAAGGTGCTCCTCGTCGGGCGGCTGGCCGACGCGCTGGCCGTGCACGAGGTGGTCACCCGCAACGCGGGCGCCGGGCTACGTCCGGTCGCCATCCACCTGCCGCAGTATCCGCGATCGGGAGAACGGGTCAACGCTCCCGTCCCGGTGTACGTGGGCTGGGACCTGGTGCCGTTGGTGCAGCAGTTGCGGGCGGACACCATCGCCGTCTGCGGGCCGGCCAGCCTGGAGTCGTACGAGTTGCGCAAGCTGGCCTGGCAGTTGGAAGGAACCGGCATCGATCTGGTGGTGGTGCCCCAGGTGACCGACGTCACCGGGCCGCGCATCCACGTCCGGCCGATCGAGGGACTGCCGCTGCTCAACGTCGAGGAACCGACGATCTCCGGTCTGTCGCTGCTGGCCAAGAGCCTCATCGACCGGATTGCCGCGCTGTTCGGACTGATCGTGTTGAGCCCCGTGCTGGTCGGCATCGCACTGGCCATCAAGTTCACCGACCCGGGCCCGGTGATGTTCCGGCAGTCCCGGATCGGCCACCAGGGCAAGGCGTTCAAGGTGTGGAAGTTCCGCACCATGTACACGGACGCGGAGCAGCGGCTGGAGGCTCTGCGCGCACACAACGAGAGCGACGGCCTCTTGTTCAAGATGAGGAACGATCCGCGGGTCACCCCGATCGGCCGTCATCTGCGCGCACTGTCGCTCGACGAGCTGCCACAGCTGATCAACGTGCTGATGGGGCAGATGTCCCTGGTCGGCCCACGTCCGTTGCCCACCGAGGACGACGACTACCGTGGCGATGTCCGCCGTCGTCTCCTGGTGCGTCCCGGCATCACCGGGCTCTGGCAGATCTCCGGTCGGTCGGACCTCACCTGGGAGGACGCGGTCCGGCTTGACCTGCACTACGTCGACAACTGGTCGTTGGTGTACGACCTGGGCATTCTGTGGCACACGGTCCGGGTGGTCCTTGACCGGCGGGGTGCCTATTAAGGCCAGCGACCTTGCGAGCCGGGCGTTCCGTACCGAACGGTTGGTGCTGCGCCCGTGCGGTCCCCCGCTGGGGCGGGACCGTCACTTCCGGTCGGCGCGGGCAATGATGTCCTGGGCCGAGTCGTCACGGACCGCCTCGTAAAGGGCGCGGGACCGCTCCGCGTCGGCGAAGACAACGCTTTCCGAGCCGACCCGGCCGGTGCCCTTCGTCGGGGTGGTCAGGAAGAACAGGTTCCCGCTGCGGAGGTTGCGGTTCTCGGTGGCCATGTCCAACAGGGACAGTTTCCGGTCGACAGACAGGCTGTCCGAGGTGGCTTGGAGGAACGAGTTGAGCTTCACCGGGTTGGTGAGGATGCCACCTGAGGTCGCCTTCTCCATGATGGCTCTGATCACCTGCTGCTGATGCCTGATACGAGCGAAGTCACCGTCCGGAAACTGCTTGCGCTGGCGCGCATAGTCCAGAGCCGTCGCGCCGTCCATCCGCTGCGTCCCCTTTCGGAAGGTGCGGAACGGCGGGTGGATGGAGGTGAACTCCTTCTCCGAATCGATTTCGATACCGCCGAGAGCATCGATGATCTCCTTGAATCCGGCGAAGTCGACCATCGCCACGTGGTCGACGCGGACCTTGGTGAACTGCTCTACGGTCTGCACCATCAACGGCACGCCACCCCAGGCGTAGGCCGCGTTTATCTTCGCGTCGCGACCACCGCGGCCCTCCTTCGACCTGGGCACGGCGACCCAAGTGTCCCGGGGAATGGAGATGAGCTGCGCGCTGGAGCGATCCTTGGGTAGATGCGCCAGGATGATCGTGTCAGCTCGGGAGCCACCCGTGTTCTCCGGGTCGCGGGAGTCGCTGCCGAGCACCAGGATGTTCACCGCGCCGGTCGCCACGACCTCAGGGCGGGTCTCCTCGGGTACCCCGTCGAACGCGTCGACCCGCTCGATGTCGGACTCGACGGACTTGAGATAGAAGCCGCTCGCCACCACGGCGCCCACGCCGAGCAGCGACAGCACCAGCAGCACGATCAGCGTGATCCGCAGCCACCGGCGGCGTGGCTTGCCAGCCGACCCGCCGGTCTTCTCCGAACCGTCGGTGTCCCCCGTCGGCAGGGTCTGCTCCGGGGAGATCGTCCCCGCCTGCTCTCCACTCGACATGGCGGAGATGCTACTGACTTCACGTTTCCGGCGGGGACCCGCCGGTCGCGCTGCACCTCCATGCTGATGATGGTTGAGTCGCCTCATAGGCAGTGGCGTGGTCCCGCCCACAGATCGTGGCTCTCCCCGCCCGGTTACGCATGCCTTGTCAGGCTTGTGGTCGCAACTTGTAGTCGTCTATTTACAACACGCCTAACCGATCTTTAGGGTTCGCCTGCTGTCGTACGACGTGCACGGGGGGAGCGTCATGATGTCGTGGAAGCGGCGTGCCTGCAGTGGCCTGCTCGCAGCCAGCATGCTTGTTGCTGGGTTGATCGCGGGGCCGACGTCGAGCGTGGCCTCCACGCCCGCTCCGTCTGGTACGACCACAGTCGACTGCACAGCGCGGGAGGCCGCCGATGAGGCTGCCGCCGCTGAACTCGCGCTCGCATGCGATCGCCCCGTGGAAGTCCTCAGTGCGCGTACCGAGTACGCCCAGGTGGTCATCGACCCCTCGGGCACCAGGACGCTGCGGACGTCGGTCGCACCTCAGCGGGTACGCAGAGCTGATGGCTCGTGGAGGCCGATCGATCCGGCGCTGGGCATCCGCGACGGACGGCTCGCTCCCGCCGTCACCACCGCAGATGTCTCCTTCTCGCCTGGTGGTGGCGGACCGCTGGTGGTGTGGAGGCAAGGCGATGACACGTTCACCCTGACCTGGCCGCTGGGGCCGCTTCCCGTGCCGGACGTCGTAGGCGCGACCGCCACTTACCGATCGGTGCTCGAAGACGTCAACCTCCACGTCACTGCGACCGCCCAGGGCTACAGCCATGTCGTGGAACTGTTGACGTCGCAGGCCGCCGCGAACCCGCTGATCCGCTCGCTGCGTTATCTGACCGGTGGTGACCTGCGAGTGGAGCGGGGCACTGCCGGAACGCTGCGGCTGGTCGACCGGTCCGGTGCCACGGTTGCCGTCTCGGCGCTGGCGCAGATGTGGGACTCCTCCAGCGACCCGGCCCGGGCAGGGGAGGTGCGCGCCTCGGTCACCGAGGCTGGCGTGCGGGCGAGTGCGACATCAGGGGAGCCGGCCACGGCCGCCGAGCCGGCCGTCACCTCACGCACCGCAGAGGTAGTCGTGAGCGTGGCCGGCAACGAGCTGTCGGTGGCACCCGATCCGACGCTGCTAGCCGACTCCAAACTGACCTACCCCGTGTTCGTGGATCCCCAGTTCGAGAAGCTGAGAAGCAAGTGGGCCTACTCCAGTAGCAACGGAGAGAACAACGAGACCAGTCGGGCTCGGGTTGGCCGCCAACCCGAGCCCGAGGGCGGCAACGGCGAGATGTACCGCTCGTACTACGACTTCAACATCTCTGGTCTGAAGGGCAAAAAGGTCATCCGGGCCGAGGTTCGGGTCACTCTCGACCACTCGTACTCCTGCGACCCGACCTTCGTGTACGCCTACCGCACCAGCGCGATCACGGTATCCAGCGCCGGCCGGATGGCCTGGAAGACACGTCCCCTGCCGGCGACATACCTCGACTCCTGGGAAGGAAACGCAAACGAGGCCGGCGGCTGTGGGCGTATCCAACCCGATACCGACGCAGAGTTTGTCAGCTCCCGCCTCAACGAGGATCTGCAGAGCGAGATCGACGACAAGTCATCGACGTACACGGTGGGCCTCTGCGCGTGCAACCCTTCGGGTGAGGGTGAGTCCTTGCAGGGCCGGTGGAAAAAGTTCTACACGAACCAGGCCTGGCTTGAGGTCACATACAACACTCCGCCGGCCACCCCCACCTCCCTTAGCACCTCCTCGCAAGCATGCGGTGCGACGATCGGCACTGCTTCCCCTGTACTGAGGGCGTATTACGGCGACGCCGACGCCAGTGGCGACAGCCTCGTCGGCTACTTTGAGTATCAGCAGCTGCCGTCGGGTGCCGTTGTGGCCAAGACCGGACAGACCAGGCCGGGCAACAGCTACGGAGAGTCCGGCACGATCAGTCTCGGAGCGGCCTCCGAGGGCAAGACGTACCAGTGGCGGGTACGCACCAGGGATGCGGCCGGTGACTACTCCAAATCGTGGTCGGGATGGTGCAGCTTCACCGTTGACGTCTCCCGGCCGCCGAGACCCGGAGTGACATCGTCGTTGTACAGGAACGACGGTACGGCGGCTGGCGGACCGGGTGTTGGCGGGCCGTTTACCTTTACCGCCGGCGCACCCGATGTGGTGAAGTATGTCTACGGCTGGACGGGGCAGACCTCTCCTTTGACCACTGTCGCGGTCAGCGAGGGCTCGTCGCACACGGCCCAACTCACACCGCCGAAGCACGGCTTGAACGTCTTGAACGTCTACAGCGTCGACAAGGCGAATAAGCGGAGTGACACCAATGCGTACGAATTCCTTGTGGGTTCCCCCTCCAACCCACTCGCTCACTGGCCGCTAGACACCATCGACGGCCACGGACTGTCTGACCAGATCAGCGGTCGCCACCTCCATTCGACCGGCAGCGTCGGCTGGGCGTCTGACACGCGGATCTACGGAGAGTCCCACGCATCGTTCGACGGCAGCTCGTACCTCTCGGCGGACGGTGTGCCGCTGGACACCAGCCGTTCGTTTAGCGTCGCCGCCTGGGTCAGACTGGCGGACGCGGATCCGAGCGATCCAGATCCAGACCTCCCCACCGCCAACTGGAACGCGATCGGTAAATCTGGCTCGAAGGTGAGTTCCTTCTACCTCGGAGCACGCATCGCCGACGGACAGCTTAAGTGGAACTTCCTGTTGCCCAGCCACGATGTGGAGACGGGAAACACGATGGTCGAAGCCCTGTCGCCCGTCGCCTTGACCACTCGTGACGTCGGAAGGTGGACCCATCTGGCCGGGGTGTACGACGCCCACACAAAGCAGGTGCAGCTCTACGTCGATGGCCAACTGGTGCGTTCGGCACCGCGAGCAACCGCGCCATGGAAGGCCAATGGACCGCTCGTGGTCGGTACGGGGCTGTGGACCGTCGACGGTGAGGCCAGAATGACCGACAGGTGGCGGGGACAGATCGCCGATGTGCGTCTCTGGGACCGTGTGCTCACCTGGGACGACCTATGGGGCACCGATTCGGACGAGGCCGCCGGCACACACGAACTGGCGGGCCTACTGGCACCGGTCGAAATAGCGTCCTGGGATTTCAACGGTGCAACGTACTCGGGCTGCTCACCGATGATGAGCGCGACGTACTGGTCCCAACTTCTCGACCTGTACGGATGCGAAGGCCGCGTCGAGGCGGACCAGAGCGTCGGGTACACGGGCGACTCGCATGACGGCAATGACGCGCTTTGGCTCAACACGCCGCAGCCCGACGGTCAGGGTAGCGCTGGCAATCGCGACGGCTACGCCGCGACGAGCGGCCCGGTCCTGAACTCCGGGCAGTCCCTGACCGTTTCCGCCTGGGTCAGGGTGGACGTGAACAGGAGTGAGGAGCAGGTGATCTTCCGCCAAGGCTGGAGCGAACGCGGTGAAGGCGCTTTCAAGCTCAGCCTCTGGCCGGCTTCACAGAAATGGCAGTTCGCACTCTTCACACCAGAATTCGGCGGCGGTGGTACGTGGGCGACAGCCGCAGCCGATCAGACGGCCTCGATCGGCGACTGGGTACATGTCGTCGGTGTCTTCGACGGGGGCGCAGCTGAGGTCCGCATCTATGTCAACGGCATACGGCAAGTGGTGCACGGTAGCGGAGCCGTTGGGGCGGCCTCGCAGGCGCCGCTGTATGTCGGCGCTGGACGGCCGGAGTGGGGTTACCTTGAGGGCGGTCTCGACCAGTTGAAGCTTTTCGCCGGCGCAATGTCTGACCGCGAGGTCGCCAGTCTCCACCACACCTCCTGACTCATCGAATACCGCCACCGCACTGGCCTGCCGGTGCGGTGCCACCGATCGACCCGCGACACCGATACCGCGCTCCTGCGGAGGTCTTCATGCTTTCTCGTCCGTCCAGCGACCAGTTTCGGCGTGTCACCCGATTCCGACTTACCCCGGACCGTGGGCGGGCACGGCCCGTCCTAGCCGTGGCTCTCGCGGTGACGGTGATGGCCACGCTGCTGACAGCCCTGCCGCAGGAGGCGTCGGCGACCTCGCAGCGGCTTTCCGTGACGCAGCCGAAGCCGGTCTCCTCAGAACCGGTTCCGCCGAAGCCGCGTCCGGCCGATCTGTCACAGGGCGCCGGGACCCGACCGGCGGCGAATGTGAGATGGCCCCGTCCTGAAGTCGCTGAGGTGGACCTTTTCGTGGGTCGGGCTGCCCTGGAAGGTTCCGACGGCGCTTCGACCGTGATGACCCGGGCCGGTTCGTTACCGGTCCGAATCGGTTCGGCGCGCACGGGTGCCATGGCCACCACACGGACCGCTCGTGTCCCGGTGAGCCGGGCCCGGGTCGAAGTCATTGACCACGCGGCGGCCTCGCCCGTCTGGCGCGACGGTCTACTGCTCAGGATCGAGCGCACTGACGGCAGCGGCGCTCCTGGCCGGATGGGCGTCGCGGTGGACTACGGCGCCTTCGAGTCTGCCTTCGGCGCCGACTGGAGCACCCGCTTGCGCCTGCTCGCCCTCCCAGAGTGTGCCCTCAGCACACCCGATCGCAAGAGCTGCGGTGCACGGCAACTTCCCTCTCGGAACGACTTTAAGACGAAGCAGGTGGTGGCCGACGTCGACCTCGACGCGGACTCGAACGCGTCCGCTGGCGCGCCGTCGACGCTCCTCGCCTTGCAGGCCGCGTCCGCCGGGCCGGCCGGCGACTACGGCGCGACACCCCTGCAGCCCTCGTCCAGTTGGTCCGCTGGCGGGTCGAGCGGTGACTTCGTCTGGTCGTACCCGGTACGGGTACCGCCAGCCTTGGGGCCGGCTCCCGATCTCACCCTCGGTTATTCCTCCAGCGCCGTCGACGGGCGCAGCGACGCCTCCAACAACCAGCCTTCCTGGGTCGGTGAGGGGTTCGACTATGCACCGGGCTTTATCGAGCGACGCTACGTGCCCTGTCTGGAGGACACGGCCGGCGACGCCACCAACAGCGAGGACGTCGGTGACCTTTGCTGGGGCACGGACAACGCGGTGCTGTCACTGAACGGACGCTCTAACGAACTTGTCAAGGACGATGCGTCCGGGCAGTGGCGTCTCAAAGGCGATGATGCGTCCAGGGTGGAGAAACTGACCGGAGCCGACAATGGCGACGAGCGGGACGGCGAGTACTGGCGGGTGACGACCGCTGACGGTGTGCAGTACTACTTCGGCCGCGACGACCTGCCGGGCCACACCGCCGCCACGGCATCGACGAACACGGTCCGCGTCTATGGCAATCACCCTGGCGAGCCCTGCTACAACTCCTCCTTCAAGGACGGGCACTGTCGGCAGGCATGGCGCTGGAATCTCGATTACGTAGTGGACACGCACGGCGGCACCATGTCCCTCTGGTACCAGCGGGAGACCAACAAGTACGCCGCCAACGTCACCGACTCGAACGACGTCTCCTACATCCGAGCCTCTACGCTGAGCCGGATCGACTACGGCACCTGGGACCGGGGTTCCGCCGACCGCTCGACCACGCCGACGGCGCAGGTGTTCTTCACCACCGATAACCGTTGCCTGTCCGAATGTACTACGAAGACGGAGCAGCACTGGCCGGACGTCCCCTGGGATCAGGAGTGCACTGGCGACAGCTGCGCCGGGCGCTACTCGCCGACTTTCTGGAGCACGAAACGTCTCGCGAAGATCAGCACCCGGGTCGCCGGCGTCTCGGGTGACGTCGAGACCTGGACGCTCACCCACACCTTCCCGAAGAACGGCGACGCGTCGCGCGACGGTATGTGGCTGGAGAGCATTCGGCACGCCGGTCACGTCGGAAGCACGGTCAGTTTGCCCGAAATCAACTTCGACTGGGTGCAAAAGCCCAACCGGGTCGATCAGGCCGACGACGGTAAACCACCGATGCATTGGATGAGGCTGAGCGACATCTGGACCGAGACCGGCGGAAAGATCACCGTCGCGTACTCGAACCCAGAGTGCGTGGCCGGGTCGAACATGCCAGCCTCACCGCACAGCAACACGCTGCGCTGCTATCCCGTCCTGTCCGAGGATCAACTGACCAAGCAGATCGAGCGCGACTACTTCCACAAGTATGTCGTTCGGGAGGTCACCGAGGCCGATTGGACTGGCGGCGGCACCAACGTCATCACGTCATACGAATACCTTGGCGGTGCCGCCTGGCACCACACCGACGACGACGGCCTCACCCGGGACAAGTTCCGCACCTGGGCCGACTACCGAGGCTACGGCCGGGTGCGGGTGCGCACCGGGACTGACGGTCGGGAAACCCTCACCGAGACCCATTACTACCGCGGCATGCATGGAGACAAAGCATCGCCCGACGGCGGTGCGCGTGAGGTGAGGCACCCCGCACGCGATCTCAATGGCGATGGCGACACCACAGATGCGGCTGACGCCCCACAGGTGGACGACGTCGACGCCCTGCGGGGCACGGTGCGAGAACACCTTGTCTACAACGGCGTAGACACCGACTTGATCTCCCGGGCCGTCAACCAGGGCTGGCAGTCCGCACCGACCGCGACCCGCGACATGGGATCCACCAACACACACGCCCGTTTTACCGGCGTCGGGGCGACCTGGAACGCCGTCCGGCTCGACGCCGGTCGCGGTTGGCGGGTGACCAGTAAGACCAATACCTTCGATGACTACGGCATGAGCATTGCCGCGAGCGACCGGGGCGACACCGCCCGCACCGACGACGAACAGTGTTTGATCACCACGTACGCCCGAAACATCTCGGCCAACATTGTCGGGCTGCCGAGCCGGCTGCAGACCTTCGCTCTACCGTGTGGCACCGATGCGACCAAGACCGATCATGTGATCGCCGACGTACGTAACTACTACGACGGAAAGCCCTACGGCGCGGCACCGACCAAGGGGGACTTGACTCGGACCGAGACGCTCAAGGACTGGTCCACGACCGGGGGCACCACCTGGCTGACCAACTCGACTTCGCAGTACGACCCGCATGGTCGCGTGGTAGCGGCGACCGATATCCGCGGCAACAGCACGACCACGGACTACACCCCGGCGACGGGCGGACCAGTTACCCGGGTCACCACCACCAACCATCTCGAGTGGACTACCTCGCAGGACATGTCTCCAATCTGGGGACTGCCTGAGCGGATCACCGATGCCAACGGAAAGATGACCGATCGTCGCTATGACGCTCTGGGTCGGCTTGTCAAGGTGTGGCTGCCTAACCGGCCGATCGGCACCAATCCGGCCAACCCGGGTCCACCCTCTATCGAGTACAGCTACACGGTCCGCAACAGCGGTGGGGTCAACGCGACCGCCACTCGGGCGGTGTCCGCCGAGGGCACGTATGTCACCACCTACGCCCTCTTCGACGGGCTGGCCCGGCCGCGGCAGACCCAGTCCCCGGCGGTGTCCGGCGGTGGTACGGTGCTATCCGAGACCGTGTACGACTCGGCCGGTCGCGTCGCCTACTCCAGTTCACGGCACCATGACCCCAACCTGACGCCGGGCACCCAACTGCGTTCGATCGCGGCCTGGGAGGCCAACGGACAAACGGTCAACGAGTACGACCGGGCGGGGCGACAAACCGCCTCGATCCTGATGTCGGGCGGCGAGAAGCAATGGCAGACCACCACAGCCTACGGCGGCGACCGTGTCTACGTGACACCGCCGAACGGTGGTACGCCGACGACCACGATCAGTGATGCGCGCGGGAACACGGTAGAAGTTCGCCAGCACGCGGAGGGTTCCGTCACCGGCCCCTTCGACGCCACCACCTATACCTACAACGCTAAGGCTCAATTGGCCGCAGTCACCGACGCGGCTGGTAACGACTGGATCTTCGAGCACGACATTCGCGGTCGCCAGATTCGGACAGAGGATCCTGACCGCGGTCAGACAATGTCGACCTACAACGACGCCGGCGATCTGACGGAGACCATCGACGCGCTCGGCAAGAAGCTCGTGTACACCTACGACAGCCTCGGTCGAAGGGACGCGACCTACGACACTTCGGTGGCCGCCGCGAACCTGCGGGCCAGTTGGACCTATGACCCGAGCGGGGCGAGAGGGCACCCGGCCTCCAGCAGCCGCTGGACCGACGGCGGTAAGAACGAGTACCGCGTGCAGATTCGGGGCTATAACGCTCTCTACCAGTCCTCGGGCGAGGATTACATCATCCCAGCCAGCGAAACGGGATTAGCAGGAACCTACATCTTCACCCGCAGCTACAAGGCCGACGGGATCAGCGTTGCCAGCGCCACCTACCCCAACACCGGCGGCCTCGGCGGCGAACAGCTCACCTTCACCTACGACTCAACCACCGGTTTGCCTGAGCAGGTTCGCACCAATTGGCCCGGTGCCGGACAATACGTCGCCAACACCGACTACACGGCCTTCGCCGAACTGGGCATGGTGAGTTATCAGCAGACTGCCCAAAACTATGTGGAGAAGGCGTTCGTCTACGACGACCGCACGGCGCGGCTGAACCGTGCGACCACCATCCGCCAGCAAGCGCCGCAGCCTGTCGCCACCGTCGACTACGAGTACGACCCGGCCGGAAACATCACCAGAATCATGGATGATCCGGAGGGTGGGTCGCGGGATGTGCAGTGCTTCCGGTACGACTACGTGCGGCGTCTAACCAGTGCCTGGACACCCGTCGCCGCTGACTGCGCACCGGACCCAACCACGGCGGGCCTGGGTGGCCCGGCACCCTACTGGCACTCGTGGACATTCGACCCGGTGGGGCGCTCCGTCGGTAACCGGGCTGCCGAGACGCGGCACGGTGCGACGGACACGGTGTCGTCTTACCGTTATCCGACTGCCGGTGCGGCGCGGCCACACGCCGCGACCGAGGTGGTCACCACCGGCACCGGGGTCGGCACGAAGAACTACCGGTACGACGCTGCCGGCAACACCACCTGCCGCCCGAACGCCACTGCGACCAGCAACAGCTGCCCGAGCGGCAGCGGCAGCCAGACGCTCACCTGGGACAGCGAAGGCCGGCTCGCCAGCGTCAGTGACGGCGGAAAGAACCACTCGTACCTCTACGACGCCGACGGTGGCCGGCTGATCGCCCGGGATCCCACGGGACGGACGCTGTACCTGCCCGGCATGGAGGTCCGCTACACCATCACCAACGCGAGCAAGTCCGCCACTCGCTACTACAGCCACCAGGGGCAAACGTACGCGATGCGGCAGCCCGGGGCCGGCATCACCTGGCTGGTCAACGACCATCAGGGCACCCAGCGAATCTCCATCACTGCCGGATCGCAGGTGGTCACCCAGCGTCGCCAGAACCCGTACGGCGGTCCGCGTGGCAGCACCCCCGCCTGGCCTAACCAGCTGGGTTTTGTCGGGGGCACGATCGACGGCACCACCGACCCGACGGGGTTGACCCACATCGGCGCGCGCTCGTATGACCCGTCGATCGGCAGGTTCGTCTCGGTCGATCCACTTCAGGATCTGGCCGATCCACAACAATGGAACGGCTACGCGTACGGCAACAACAGCCCGATCACCTTCGCCGACCCGACCGGGCTGCGTCATCTGGAGGGCAACGACGAGCGCGGCCAGATCGGGTACCAGGAGGACCAGGGGGGCACCACCGTCACAGGTACTCCCATCGCCGTCGCAGAAAGCCAACCGCCGACGATCAATGACACGCTCGCGCAGAGCGTCCCAAGCGCGAAGGTGTTCAAGGAACTTCTCTTCGACCGCGGGTATGGCGGATCGCTTCAGTTCAACTGGCGGGAGATGCTGACCTGGGCGGCCGAGAGCACCCACAACTGGGTGTTCCTCTGCACCAACATGCTGGGCGGCGACTCGGCGGGCTGTGAACAGGACAACCCGATGGCACGCACCCCCGACCCGCTGGAGGCGGTCGCCTTCGTGGGTGTGCTCGGAGGAACACTCCTGTGTGCACGAACCCTACCCGCGTGTCTTCTGGGAATTGCGGAAGGCGAGTTGGCGTTCGCCGCGACCGGAAGCATGATGGGCCTCTCCGGCGGTGGACTCGGCCTCATCAGCCTGGCGCGATCCACGTACAAGCCGGTGAACATGGATCGTGTCTTCGCCGGACTGTGCAGCTTCAGCGGCGACACCGAGGTTCTGCTGGCCGACGGTTCGAGTAAGCCGATCAGCGAGGTAAGGGTTGGCGACGAGGTAGAGGCGACCGACCCGGAAACCGGTGAGCGAGGAGACCGTCGAGTCACCCACCTCTGGGTGCACGATGACGACCTGCACACGCTTGAGGTCGGCGGGAAGACCCTGAAGACGACGGAGGACCATCCGTTCTGGAACGACACCGACGGCGAGTGGCAGCGCGCTGACGCCCTGGACCCAGGCGACCGGCTACTGGATGCCGGAGGCGAAGCAGTCCTGGTGACAGGGCGCGTGTCGAACTCCTCATGGCGAGCCCCCGCCTTCAACCTAACCGTCGACAACATCCACACGTATTATGTGCTGGCGGGCAACACCCCGGTCCTCGTGCATAACTCAGGGTGTGGGCCGGAGTTGAGCGGGATGGAAAACTTCGGAAAGAAATGGGGCAAGCATTCCAAGGATTATCGGCTAAATCCGGGCGACGCGTCGGCGAGAGATTGGTTCCGGAATCGGATTGGCGAGGTGCGGAACAGTCATGATGAGGTGCGACGTGGCCCATGGAATCCGGATAATGGCGGTGGAACCGACTATTGGTTCTACAGGAAAGATGAGGATCTTCTAGTTACGCGCGGTGACGGAACTTTCGTTACCATGTTTCCGGGCGCAAGTGGAAATGGATGGTTCAATGGAGCTGCCCGGATCCCCTGTGGGTGTAATTAGTCATGGAGGCAGCTTCGATGACTGTGCTGGCTGAAGGCGTCGATGCCCTTGACCTGCGGGGGCGTACCGTGTCAGAGGTTGTGAGAATAGCTGATGCCGACGACTTGCTTGAGGCGGTTCAGTTCGTATTTGTCGATGGACAATCTCTAACCCTGACGGTTTGGACCGACTGGAGGCTTACGGTTGAGTTGAGATCTGAGGCTGTCGTGCCTGACTATCTGTGGCCCGTTGAGGATAGAACTCGTACTGCAATAGAAGAATTTTCCGGGGCCAGGAAAGTGGTTGATGAGGTGGTCCCAGGTCTTAATGACGCGGGGATTCTGGCCTCGGTGCGATTTTCGTTGGACGGATGCCCGTTGCTGGTCAAATCCTTCGGCGGAGAATTGATCCTTGAATTAGGGTAAGTCGCGCAGAATTGGCGCGGCCGTCTCGGGGGGCATGGAACTTGGCATCACGGAGCGTGTTCGTTGGTTGTGCTGGTTCGCTGTCGTTGGTAGGCGTTGCCATCACGGTTGCCGTCACGAGCTGCGCTCAATCGAAAGTGATCTATTGATCGCCCTGCGGCTGCGAATCGGGCGATTTGCAGACGTGCTGGTTGGTGATCGGCGTCAATCCGAGCGCTGGTCGCTCGGATGCAGTTCATCCGGAGTGTCGCGGCCCTGTTGCCTCATGCCGCCTGCTGGTGATGAAGTGGACGGTTGCGGTTGGCGTGCGCGCGGCCCGGCGCCAGCCGGGCCGTCTTGATCCTGTAGAGCAGTTTTGAACAACCTGGCCCCGGTTGGTGGCTACTGCTTGGGTTCGCGGGTGTGGCTGCTGCGGCATTTGGTGGGCGCGGTCGGCGGATCGTTGTCGCTGGCGGCGGCTGCGATGGCGGGTGGTTTGGCGAAGTTGCCGTGGTCGGCTTGGTATTTGATCACTTCGTCGATGAGTTGGCTGTGGGTGTCGGCGTGGTCGAGCAGGTCTTGCAGGGCGGTGTTCTTGTCGGCGGCGGTGCGGGCCTGGTGGTAGCGGATGGTGATGGCCTGTTGGTCTGCGAGGTAGGTCGCGACCCTCCGGCGTAGTTCGGGGTCGTCGATGGGCTCCTGGAGGGCTGCGCTGCGTAGGAGGTCGAAGGCGTCGGGGTGGACGAAGGTGCCTTTGCCGGCGACGGCGTAGGTGATGCGTCGGTTTTGCAGCTCGCGTAGGGCGCGTTGGGCGGTCATGGAGGCCACGCCGTACACGTCGGCCATCTTGCGGGCGGACGGTAGCGGGTCGTTGGGGTTGAGACGTCCGTCGCGGATCTGGTCGAGGATGTCGTCGACGACCTGTTGGAAAAGGGCGCGTGTAGCCCCAGCGGACCGCTTGACGGCCGCCGACGACGCTGGTTGTCTGCCCACGTTGCCGTCACGGTTGCCGTCAACACCGCCCGACAGCACGAACCGCGACGCAGCCAATCCACGAAAGACCAGGTGAGAGCCCTGCGCAGATAGGTCACTCTCCGTGTCTTCGGTGAATATGCCACACGTACTATGTGCTCGCCGGCACCACCCCGGTACTCGTACACAATTGCCCTTCCGGGGTAGGCGGCGGTGAAGCTGCTGAAGCGACGGTTCGAATGCGGCACTACACCAACTCTCGTGGCGCTGCTGGCGTCATGGAGAGTGGCGTGATTAAAGCCAGCGACCAAAACAAGTTGTTCATTGTGCCCGCGCGGGGGAAGCCGATGAGCCCGCGCGATGCCGAGGACACTTTGGGTATTGGCCGTGGTCGTGGCCGTAAAGTCATTGAGTTTGATGTGCCGGCCAGTAGTGTCAGTAGTAGATCTAACCCAACAATGGGTATCACCGAGTGGGTGGCCGATGGTGATTTGCCAATTTCCAATGCCAGGGTGGTTCGATGACTGAGGGTGGCGGCAAGCATTGCCAGCTGAGGGTCGATGAGGCGATCCAGATCGCCACCGACCTCAATGAGTTCGTTGTTGCATTCGACCAGATTCTTTCGCGGATTGCTTTCGGGGAAGCAAATTCGGACTTGCTGACGAGCTACCTCTCGGAAAGAAACGTTCGGCAACGGCTTGCTTCGGCGCGAAGTGCGATCTTCGACGCTCTTGAGCAGGTGGTTGGGTAGGAGGCGTCAGATAGGATCGCGGAAGAAGGTTACAGGCACTTCGATTGATCTGCTGCTGAAATTCCCTGCTGCCATTCTTATCAATCTTTGTGAGATGCGGTAAGGTCAGAGTATTGACTGCAATTGGTGACGGAAGGTGTGCGAACTCCGTCTTCCGTCACCATTCTGGAAATCGGCAGGTGGCCCATACGCCGGGCGGGGCTGCGCTCGTGCGCGCTCGCGTACGCGGTGATGCGCTGGCGTTGCTGTCGCAGTCGATGTCAGTTGATCAAAATTATCCGAGATCGTCGATATGGCTATCTCGTGCGCAGATTGGCGATCTCCGGCACCGACACATCCTGGGCGAACCACCCGGCAGCCTGCCGCCGTACCGCCTTACGCTTCGCCCGCCCCGCGCGGACAACCCACCTCCAATCGGGATACCTCATCACCCCGGCCTACAGCGACCACCAACGAAGATCACGCCAACACGTCGACCCACAGTGGATTTAGTACGGCAGCCGCCGTTCGGGATCATGGTTGGAGTTCGAGGTTGAGGCGGCGTGTGTAGTGGGATTGTCGGGCTCGGGCTTGATGCTGGCGTCGCCAGCCTGACCAGTGCAAACGGTGGGCGAGGTCGCTGATCGGGCGGATGATGCAGGCGTTGATCAGGCGGCGGATCTCGTTGACGGTCAGCTTGATCAGTGTGGTGTCGGTCGGGTCGTCGTCGGTCGCGTCGGCGGCGCAGATCGCCAGGACGGCGAGGGCGGCCAACGCGAGGGTGGTGAACCGGTGCCAGGAGTCCCAGCGCCGGACCTGGTGCTGGTCGAGGCCGACCTGGCTCTTGGCGGCCTGAAAGGCTTCTTCGACGGTCCAGCGGATGCCGGCGACCCGGACGAGTTGGGCGAGGGTGGTCGGACGTGGGGTCCAGCAGCGGTAGAAGGCCAGTTCACCGGTGGTGGTGTTGCGGCGGATCAGGAGGCTGTGGCGGCCGCCGTCGTCGGGGTCGGCGTCGGTGCACACGTCGTCGAGCCAGGCCCAGTCGTAGAAGCGGGGGCCCTTGGATCCAGCGCCAGCGCTGCGGCGCTGCCACGCCGAGGCGGGCAGGTCAGCGGCGATCCGGTCGGCGCGAACTCGGGTCTTGCCGCCGTCGAGCGGAACCAGGTGGCTGCGGGACACGGCCAGGACGTAGCCGAGTGCGTGTCCGCGCAGGTGGGCGCGGAAGGCGGCGCTGTTGCCGTATGCCTCGTCCGCGGTGGCCCAGCCTGCTGGCACCCCGGCGTCGAGGGCCGCGGTGATCATGTCCGCCGCCAACTGTGACCTGGTGGCGAACTCGGTCTCGTCGGGCACGCCGGCGGCGTGGCAGCGGTCCCGGTCGTCGGTCCACGACGCTGGTAGATACACCCGTCGGTCGATCAGGGTATGCCCGCCCGCGCTGGCGTAGCCCAGGAACACCCCGACCTGGCTGTTCTCGATCCGCCCGGCCGTCCGGTGTACTGGCGCTGCACCCCCACGGTGTGGGTGCCCTTCTTCAGGTCACCGGTCTCGTCGACCACCAGGACCGCGTCCGGACCGCCGAACCGGTCGGTGACCAGCTGCCGCAGATCGTCGCGGACGGCGTCAGCGTCCCATACCGCCCGGTACAGCAACCGCTGCATCGCGTCCGGCCGGGCGTGCCCGGCCTGCTCGGCCAACTGCCAACACGTCTTGACCTCAAGATCGGACAGCAGCCCCGTCACGAACTGTCCCGCCGCACGACGCGGCTCCACTCGCCCGAACCGGCCCGCGAAACAGCTAAGCACTTCGGCCAGCACCCGCTCCCACCGAGCAACAGCTACGCTGTGGCACGCGGCCACCGCAAGATCTGATGTTGTGTCCACAACGCACAGACGATCACGCGGTGGCCGCCTCGCGTCCACCCCGGCTCACCAGCAAGATCTCAAACGGCGGCTGCCGTATTAGTCATTCAAGATCTGTCTGTAGCCGACGTCCGCCCGCGTTGCGCCGCTGCCGGTGGGGAGGTTTAGCGGAGCCAGCACCCAGCGCAGTTGTGGGGCGTCGGCCTGCCGGCTGCGGACGTGAAGTTACCCAACTGGTTCCCTCGATCTGGTAGAACCTCCCGGTGGATGCCGTCAAGCTGCGCCGGGCGATCGCCCGTACCCGCCTCGCCCCCGTCGCCGCCTTTCCGAAACGCCTGGTCGCCGTCGCGCGGCACGACGCCAAGGTGCTGCGCACCTCGGCCCGCTGGCTGGTCGCCTCGCGGGAGCATCACAACTACACGTACGAGTTGACCAAGCTCAGTCGCCATCATCTCGCCTGGTTCGTCAGCGTCGTCTGCGAGCTGCCGGTCAAGCAGGTCCGTAAGTACCTCGCCGAGATCGAGTCCGATGACGTGCTGCGGCAGCACATCAGCTCGGCCGTCGCGGGCGCCGCCCGGCGTGGCCTGGCCGACAAGCAGGTCCGCTATGCCCGCCGCATCGGCTGGTACGCGATCGTCCGGGCCAAGCGGCCGAAGCACATCGTCGAGACCGGCGTCGACAAGGGGCTGGGCAGTTGCGTACTGGCCGCCGCGTTGCTGCGCAACGCCGCCGAGGGGCACCCCGGCCGGGTCAGTTCCATCGACATCAACCCCGAGGCCGGCTACCTCGCCCGCACCGCACCCTGGTCGGAGGTGATCGACCTGGTGATCGGCGACTCGGTCGAGTCGATCACCGCGCTGGACCGGCCGGTCGACCTGTTCCTGCACGACAGCGACCACAGCCGTGCCTACGAGCGGCGTGAGTTCGCCGCCGTCGAGGTGAAGCTGGCCCCGGGCGCGATTCTGCTCACCGACAACGTCACCCACACCAACGTGCTGGCCGAGCATGCCGAACGCACCGGGCGGCGATTCCTCGCCTACCGGGAGACGCCGGCGAACCACTGGTACCCGGGCGACGGCATCGGCGTGGCATGGTAGCCAGGTGCGGCTGAGCGGGATCACCACCTATCCGGTAAAGGGTTGCCGTGGCCTCGTCCACGGCGCGGCCGCCGTACGACAGTGGGGGCTGAACGACGACCGGCGGTGGATGCTTGTCGACGACGCCGGGGTCGGCGTCACCCAGCGTGAGGTCACCGCGCTGGCCCGGGTGCGCGCCCGGCCGCACCCCGAAGGGCTGCTGCTGCGCGCCGACGGCCACCCCGACCTGGTGGTGCCGGTGCCGGCCGACGTCACGCCGGTTGCGGTGCGGACCTTCCGCAGGCGGGTGCTGACTGTCGACGCGCTGCCCGCCGGCCCCGCCGCCGACGCCTGGTTCGGCGCGGTGCTCGACCGGCCGGTCCGGCTGGTCCGGCTGGCTCGCCCGGCCCGGCACGTCCCGCGCGGCGACCGGAAGTACGATCCCGGTGACCAGGTCAGCTTCGCCGACGCGTACCCGGTGCTGCTGACCAGCACGGCGTCGCTGGCCGCGCTCGGCGACTGGCTCGTCGCGGATGGTGCGCAACCGGTGCCGATGACCCGCTTCCGGCCGAACCTCGTGGTCGACGGCGCCCCTGCCTGGGCGGAGGACGAGTGGGTCGGGCGTGGGCTGCGGATCGGGTCCGTCCGCTTCCGCGCCGCCGACCTGTCGGCCCGCTGTCTGGTCATCGCCACCGACCAGGAGACCGGGGTACGCGGCCGGGAGCCGCTGCGTACCCTGGCCCGGCACCGCAACATCGATCGCAAGCTCCTCTTCGGACTGAACCTGGTGCCGCTGGAGTCGGGTGAGGTGAAGCTCGACGACCCGGTGGAACTTGTCGACTGACCGGGCGGACACGGCTCGGCGACGACCGGCGGACAGCCCTTGTCGCTGAGCCACCGGCGGATCGATGATGGCCGAAGGGGCCCTCGACCAAGGAGTCTGAGATGTCGGTGATCCATCATCCCCGGGTGGCGTGGGACGCAGCCCGGACGCTGGTCGGGGCGGTACCCGACGACGAGCGTTTCCGCAGCATCGCCGGTGAGTTGGAACGACTGCTGGGCGAGGGGACGGCGCAGTCGCTGCGGGAGACGCGGGACCGGCTGCGCTCGGCCCCGGACGACGGCCGTGACCTCGTGGAGGCTGGCGTGTGGCGGGTCCGGATCGAGGACGCGCTGCGCAGCCACCCGGACGCCGTGGAACCGCTGCGCCGGCTGGTGGCCACCGCCCAGCCGAGATGGATCTCGTCTTAGCTTTCGCTTAGCTCGCTTGTCCGGGCGGTCGAGTCTCCGGCAGCATGTCTGCACGTGACCGACGGAATCGACGGCCCCGCCGACCAGGCACCGACTCAGCGTTCCGCGCTGCGTCGTTGGTTGGCCGGCGGGGCGGTGGCCACCCCTCGCCACGCGTGATCCAGGGCCCTTTCGTAGCATCAGCAGGCTGCGGTACCCGCCGACACGACCGTCGGGCCCGCGCCGGTCTTCGGCGCGGGCCCTCGGGGTGGGAAGGTCAGCAGGCTCCCAGGTCAACCCAGACGCCGTACTGACCGGTGGTGCCCGGCTCCTGGTTCTGCGTCCACCACTGGGCACGCCAGCGGTGGCCGTTGTGCGACACCACGTCGTTGGTGTTGTAGACGGCCGCGGGGCTCCACGCCGGGTCTGCGCAGGACGGGGCTGGCGCGACGGTAAGCGGCAGGATCGCCCGGCTGGTCCCGAGCGCCACCGTCAGCTGGCCCGCCAGCGGGTCCGAGTGGACGAACGCGTTCAAGTTGCCGGTGAGAATGAGACCGACCTGGCTGCCGGCGGGGAAGACGTAGTCCTTGGGCTCCAGCAGGACGGTGCCCGTGGCCTGTTGCCCCGGAGTCAGGGGAGTGCCGGTGGTCAGCGACAGGCGGTTCTTGGCATCGAGCGAGCCGCGTGCCACGACGCGGGTGACCGACCCGCCGGTGTAGTGCACGAGCAGAGCCGTGAGCGGGGTGCTCGTGGTGGCCGAGGTGAACGTCACCTCGATCCGGGCGGCGCCGGAGAGCCGGCTCTCCGAGGCGAGGGTCGGCCCGAGATACGCCAGCCGGTAGCTCCGCACGGTGCCGGGGCTCGCCAGCATCGTCGACTCCGCCACCGCGCCGGAGCTGGTGAACTGCTGGCTGCCCGCTCCCGCGGTGGTGGTCAGGCTGCCGGCACCCCCGTTGCCGGCTGGGCCCAGGTACAGCGACGTGTCCGTGGTGCCGGCCGGCGGCCACCCGGTTTCGTTCACCTGGGTGCCGTCCGGTCGCGCGATGGTGGCCTGCGGCTCGTTCATCACACCGTTGGCGATGTCGTACAGCCAGTAGTCCATCCACCGGCCGACCGGGTCCTTGGACTCGCTGTAGAACGGGTCGACGTGCGCTCCGTCGTGCAGGTACACCTTGCGCGGGACGTCATGCGTAACCAACTCGTCCCAGTAACGGCCCCACTGGGTGGTCTTGACGTTGTCGTCACGCTGCCCGTGCACGAGGAACACCGATGCCTGGACCTGATCCACGTCGTTGCGGTAGTTACGTTCCGCGAAGAAGGGGCTGTAGTCCCACTCGGCCAGCGTCTCACCGTCACCGATGGCCTGGTACTGCGCCGTGCAGTTCACCAGGGACTGGTCGTTGCCCCAGCGGGAGGTGAACCCCTCCATGTAGCGGACGCTCCAGCTGCGGTACCCGATGCCCTGGGCCCGGGTGTAGTCGTACCAGCTGGAGATACTGCTGACCGGCACGATCGTCTTGAGCCCGTCGATGCCCGTCTCGGCCACCTGCGTGGCCAGCGTGCCGTCGTACGAGACCCCGTACATGCCTACGTTGCCGGTGCTCCACGACGCGACCGCAGCGGTGCCGTTGGCGTAGTTGGCGGTTGTACGGCCGTTGAGCCAGTCGATGACGGCGGCCACGCTCCGCCCGTCCGACTCGCCACCGACCGACAGGCACCCGTCGGACGTGCCCGTACCGGCGATCTCCACCTCGAGCACCGCGTAGCCTCGCGGTACGAAGTACTCGTCCAACCAGCCGCTCCAGTGGACGGCCGGATCACCGATCGGGTCGGTCACCGTGCTGCGGCGGGCCGCCGTGCTCTGGACCGTCCAGTACGGACTTGCCTTGACTATCGATGCGACCTGCATGCCGTCGGCCGTCTCCGCCGGCCGGATCAGCTGGACGGTGATGGTGTCGAGCAGGCCGTCACCGTCGCTGTCCATGTCCGAATCGACATGCACGGTCTCGCTGATCGCGTTGGCCAGGGAGAAGACCGGTTGGGTGGCGCCGTCCTCAACAGCGATCTCGGGTGGGGCCGCCGCCGCCTGACCGGGTGCGAAGAGCGCGCCCGTCCAGACTGCCAGTACCGCGGCGAGAACGCCTGCCGACCGCCTTGTTCGTGCGTGTGCAGACAATGATCATCCGTTCGGTCATGTGCCACCCACGCCCTCATCCCCGCGTGGATGGCATTCCTGTCAATTACGGAATGCGCATCCACGAACACCGTGTCAGGGATGCGGTCCGCCGAGAACCCGTTTGTGATCAGTGTCCAATTCGGAGTTCAGCTCTTCCGGCCACCGCATCGGCATGGTTCGCTGCGGGAACCGCGCGTGGGTGTTGCCCAGGCTTAGATTTCAGTTAGCTCGCTTGTCCGCCAGCCCGCCGGTCCGGCAGCATCGGTCCTCATGACCGACGCCACCACCGCCGCGGACGAGCCTGGGATGCCTGCGTCCCGTCCTGCTCTGGGCCGCTGGCTCGCCGGTGGGAGCGTCGCCGCGCTCGCCGTACTCCTCGGAGTCACCCTCGCGGTGCGCTCGGGTGCCGCCCCCGCCTGTGCCGCGCTCCGCGCCGTCGGCGGGCTGCTGGCACCGCCGGCCGCCGGCACCGTCCACAAGGGAAAGGTCACCTTCTACGACTCGAAGGGCGCGGGCGGGAACTGCTCGTACCCGGCCGCCCCCGCCGACCGGCGCTACGTGGCGCTCGGCCCGTCCGAGTACGCCGACGGTGCCGCCTGCGGCGGATACCTGGAGGTGACCGGCCCGAAGGGCACCGTACGGGTCATGGTGATGGACCAGTGCCCCGAGTGCGCTCCCGGCCATCTCGACCTGTCCCGGGAGGCGTTCGCCCGCATCGCCGACCCGGTGCAGGGCATCGTCGATGTCAACTACCGGCTGGTTGTCGATCCGCCGTTGCCCGGTCCGCTCACCTTCCGGATCAAGGAGGGCGCGTCGCAGTGGTGGTTCGCCGTCCTGATCGCCAACCACGGCAACCCGCTGCGCTCGGTCGAGGTGCGTCAGGGCAGTTCGGGCCAGTGGCGGACCGCCACTCGGGAGAGCTACAACTACTGGCTGATCGACTCCGGTGCCGGGCCTGGTCCGTACCAGATCCGGGTCACCGACACCCGGGGCCACCGGGTCACCGCCACTGGCGTCCGGATGGCACCCGGGACGGTGCAGCGCAGCTCCGTCCGGATGTACGGAGGCAGTTCACGCGGGTCGGCCACGGGCACCGGAACGCCGTCGGCGCGCCCGAAACCGTCCGCCAGCGCGTCGACGCGCGCCTCGGCCCGGCCGACGCCGTCGGTCGCGTTGACGACCGACGCGACCGCGTCGGTTGAGCCGACCGCGGTTGAGGCATTCGCCGCCGCGCCGCTCGCCACGCCCTCGCCCAGCTGCGGCTGACGCTGCGGCCGGCGGGCTTCGACCGTCCGCGCCGGGGCCGTCCGCGCCGGAGCCGGTCAGCCGCTCGTGCCGTGATCCTGCCGGTCTGTGGTCAGGCCGAGCCACATCAGGATCTCGTCGCGGTCGTCGCCGGGAGCGACCCGGATCGCCGCGGGCCAGCGGCCCACTTCCCGGTACCCGAGCCGCCGGTAGAACCGGTTGAGCCCGAGCCCGTCGCGGACGGTGACGTGCAGCGCCGCCAGCCCGAGGCGGCGGGCCACCCGTTCGGCCTCGCGCATCAGCGCCTCGCCGAAACCACGCCCCTGCGTGTCGGGATGCACCATCACCCGGGTGAGCACCCGTAGGTGCGGCTTCAGGTGGAACCGGGGATCGGTGAAGATCGCCATGGCGACCAGCCGGTCGCCGTCGTAGCCGAGGAGCAACCGGTCCGGCCCGTCCGCGATGCCGGCGAGCGTCGGGTCGGCGATGGTGCGTACCTCGTCGGCGGTGACCGGTGCCACGAAACCGACGGCACCGCCGGCGTTTGTCACGTCGACCCAGAGTGCGACGATCCGTTCGCGCAGCTCAGCGGTCAGTTCCGGGTCGAGGACGAAGCGCAGGCTCACGCCCGTCATCCTGACCCGCGAGTCGTACCCACCGCCCGAGATGGTGACGAGTCCGACAGCGCCTTTGACCCCTTGTGTTGGGAGAGCGCCCACTGGTGCGGGAGGGGGGACTTGAACCCCCACATCCTTTCGGACAATAGGACCTAAACCTATCGCGTCTGCCGATTCCGCCACTCCCGCCGGCCTGAGTGATTCTAGAGCGACACCTGGCCGTGTCGAGCCCGGCCCTCCCTCGGGGATGGGCGGAACGGGATCCGGGTCCGTCCGTCGCGCCGACCGGTGCGACGATTCAGTCCAGGCCGAGGTCGCGGCGCAGCTTGGCGACGTGGCCGGTGGCCTTGACGTTGTAGAGCGCCCGCTCGATCCGGCCCTCCTCGTCGATGACGAAGGTGGAGCGGATCACGCCGGTGACGGTGCGGCCGTACATCTGCTTCTCGCCGTACGCGCCGTAGGCGGTCAGCACTGACTTGTCGGTGTCGGCGACCAGCGGAAAGGTGATCGCGTCGCGCTCGCGGAACTTCGCCAGCTTCTCCGGCTTGTCCGGTGAGATGCCCACCACCTCGTATCCGGCGGCCTGCAACGAGGCCAACGAGTCGCGGAAGTCGCAGGCCTGCTTGGTGCAGCCGGGAGTCATCGCGGCGGGGTAGGCGTACAGGACGACCTTGCGCCCGCGCAGGTCGGTCAGGGCGAGCTGGCTGCCGCTGTCGGTGGGCAGGCTGAACCCGGGCGCCGGGTCACCGGGGGAGAGGCGGGCGGGTGCGGTCATGGCACGACCCTACCGTCGGGCTGCGTCGGCCCGGCCGGCGCCGCACGGGAGCGAGGCGTACGGCACTGTTGCCAGCTATTGGCAACAGCGTGGTACGGGAAATACGCTCACCTCTGCCGGTGAGCACGGGTCCGCCGGCACGTGGGAGGTCACGTGGAAGCCCTGGCGATGCACATCTCCAACGGCATCATCAACGGTCCGGTCGCCGCGGTCTTCGCGGTGATCGCGCTGGCGGCGATGGCGTACTGCGTCATGCGTGGCCGGCAGGACCTGGACGACCGGCTGGCGCCGATGGCCGGCCTGGTCGCCGCCTTCATCTTCGCCGTGCAGATGCTCAACTTTCCGATCTTCTCCGCCGGGGTCAGTGGCCACCTGCTCGGCGGTGCGCTCGCCGCCATGTTGGTGGGGCCCTGGGTCGGCGCGCTCTGCGTCGCGGTGGTGCTGGTGGTGCAGGCCCTCGTCTTCGGTGACGGCGGCGTGGCCATGCTCGGGCTCAACATCACAAACATGGCCGTCATCGGCATCGCCGTGGCGTACCTGCTGATCGCGCTGCTGCTCCGGGTACTGCCCCGCACCCCGGCCGGGTTGGCGGCCACCGCCTTCGTCTCCGCGCTGGTCAGCGTGGTCGTCGCGGCGATGGGCTTCGTGTTGCAGTACCAGCTCGGCGGGACCACCGACCTCGGCGGCAACCTGGCCGGCCTGGCCGGCACCATGGCCGTGTCCCACCTGTTCATCGGCATCGGCGAAGGGCTGATCACGGCCACCACCGTGGTCACCGTGGCGAAGGTCCGCCCCGATCTGGTGTACGCGCTGCGCGCCCTGAAGCCGGCCGCGCCGGTGACCGTCCCGACCGTCGGAGGTGTCCGGTGAAAAAGTGGGGTTTCCTCGTCGGTGGGCTCCTCGTCTCCCTGCTGTTGGCCGGTGTGGTCAGCAACTTCGCCTCGTCGCATCCGGACGGGTTGGACTCGTCGCTGCGGGAGGGCTGCACCTTCGACGCCGACGATGAGATCACCGGCGGCAGCTGCCCGGCGCAGCAGGAGCGGGAGCACGAGATCGGCGGACCGCTGGCCGACTACGGCATCGCGGGCATCGACAACGACTTCCTCTCCACCGGGCTCTCCGGCGTGCTGGGCGTACTGCTCACCTTCGCCGTGGCTGGCGGTGCCTTCTGGCTGGTCCGCCGCCGGCAGCCGGCGGCGGAGAACGCGACCGGGGCGGAGCGCACCGACCCGGCCACCACGAGCGGCGGGTAGCCGAGGTGGGGGCCGGGCACGCCCACGTGCTGTACCGGGCGTCCGACTCGCCGGTCCACCGGCTACCACCGGAGGTCAAGATCGCGGCGATGGTGGCGTTCACCATCGCCGTGGTCGCCACCCCCCGCGAGGCGCTCTGGGCCTTCGGCGCGTACGCCCTGCTGGTCGCGGCCGTCGCGGCGCTGGCCCGGGTGAACGCCCGCTGGCTGTTGCTGCGCTCGACAATCGAGCTGCCGTTCGTGCTCTTCGCCTTCGCCCTGCCGTTCCTCGGCGCGGGCGAACGGGTGGACGTGGCCGGGCTGCACCTGTCGGTCGACGGTCTCTACGGTGCGTGGAACATCATCGCCAAGGGCACCCTCGGCGTGTGGGCGTCGCTGCTGCTGGCGGCGACCACCAGCACCCGCGACCTGATCGTGGGGCTGGACCGGCTGCGCTGTCCACAGATCCTCACCCAGATCGCCACCTTCATGCTGCGCTACCTCGACGTGCTGGTCGGCGAGGCCCGGCGGATGCGGGTCGCCCGGATCTCCCGGGGCGACGACCCGCGCTTCGTGTGGCAGCTACGCGGCTTCGCCGCCGGCATCGGGGCGCTGTTCCTGCGTGCCTTCGAGCGCGGCGAGCGGGTCTACCTGGCGATGCTGTCGCGTGGTTACACCGGTCGGATGCCGACGGTGTGGCAGGGCACCGCGGCGGCAACGACCGGGCAGTGGTTGATCGCGGCCACCGTGCCGGTCCTGGCGGGCACCGTGGCCGCCACCGCCGCCGTCCTGACATGATCGAAGCGTGCAGCCCACCCCGCCCAGCCTGGACGTCCACGGCGTCCGGTACGCCTATCCCGACGGCCATGTCGCGCTGGACGGCGTCGACCTGACGGTGGGGCGCGGCGAGCGGGTCGCCCTGCTCGGCCCCAACGGCGCCGGCAAGACCACGCTGGTGCTGCACCTCAACGGCATCCTGACGCCCACCGAGGGGCAGATCGCGGTCGGCGGTCTGACCGTCGGCCCGGACCGGGCGACGCTTGCGGAGATCCGCCGCCGGGTGGGCATCGTCTTCCAGGATCCGGACGATCAGCTCTTCCTGCCCACCGTCGCCGAGGATGTGGCGTTCGGGCCGGGCAACCTCGGGCTGCGCGGGCCGGAGCTGGCCGCCCGGGTGGACGAGGCGCTGGCCGCGGTGGGCATGTCCGAGCACCGCGACCGGACCCCGCACCATCTTTCCTTCGGGCAGCGCCGTCGGGTGGCGGTGGCCACCGTGTTGGCGATGCGTCCGGAGATCCTGGTGCTCGACGAGCCGTCGTCCAACCTCGACCCGGCGGCGCGGCGGGAACTGGCCGACATCCTGCGTACCCTGCCGGTGACCCTGCTGATGGTCACCCACGACCTGCCGTACGCGTACGAACTCTGCGACCGCTCGGTCATCCTCGACGGCGGGCGGATCGTGGCCGACGGGCCGACAGCCGTCCTGCTCGACGACGAGGAACTGCTCGCCCGGCACCGCCTCGAACTGCCCTACCCGTTCCGTCCCACCCCGGGGCGCACGTCGATCAGCGAGTAGCGGCCGTCGCCCCAGCCGCGTGGCGGGCCGCGGCGTGCAGGCGCAGCAATGCGGCGGCCAGCGCGCCGGCACCGGCGACCAGCACGAGAACCACAAGCACCCGGGCGATCGTGGGCGGCCACGGCACTGGAAGCACCGCCCGGGCGAACCCGGCGATGTTCGTCACCCCGGCGAACAACGCCAGGCAGACCCCGGCGAGCGCGACCAGGAAGTCGGCGTGGGAGCGGGAAGCCGACGCCGCTCCACCGCCGTCGGTCGACGTGTGGCCGCCGGTCATCGCCCGCGCCCCGGCGGCGATCGCCCCCAGGCCGGTCAGCAGGGTCCATACCGGACCGGTCAGCAGGCCGGCAAGCACTCCGCCCAGTCCTTGGGCCCCGGCGTCAAGCGTCCGTCCGAGGGCGAGCGCGATCGCCGCGGCCCCGCCGACGACGAGTAGCCCGCCGAGGGCGACAAGCGCCCGCCGCCCGGGGCCGGACGTCGCCGGCAGCACCCCGAGCGCACCGACCGCCAGCGCACCGACGACGGTCACCACCCACCAGGTGTACGCGTCCGGCGGCGGCACCCAGTCCAGGGTGCCGCGGATCTCCAGCGGCCCGTCCGCGTCGCGCAGCGGTATCACCCAGTCGCGTACCCGGTGCTCGCGCTCAGGCGCGGCGCGGACCTGGGCGGGCGGTGTCGTCTCGCGCCACAGGGCCCGCTGGTCGTGCCAACGGGCCGTCGTCCCGCCGTCGACGCGACGCCAGCGCGGCTCGGCGGCCGGGTCGGCCTCCGCCGGCAGGGCGGTGTCGCCCACGATGGTGCGGTTCAGATACGTCGCGGGTGAGCGGGAGTTCTCGTGGACGCCGTCCGGACCGATCCGCAGGTACGGCTCTCCCGAGTAGCCGATCACCTCGACCGGCGTGTCGCCGGTGTTCGTCAGTTCCAGCCGGGCACCCGCCTCGATGATCCGCACCCGCAGGTCGGGGCGACCGGCGTCGGTGACGGTCACCCGGTAGTCCGTCCCGTTCGGCGCGTCAGCGCCGTGGGCGAGGGCCGGGGCGGCGGTCGCGAGGATCGCGGTGACGGTGGCGGCGAGCAGCAGCCCGGCCCGGGCGAGCAGGGTCACCGGCCGGCCGCCTCCACCGCTGCGGTGATGTTCTCCGGCGTCCACTCCCGCACCGGTTCCCCGTCGACCAGGATGGTCGGCGTGCCGGTGACGTTGGCGCGGCTCGCCTCGGCGGTCACGTGCTCCGTCCACGGCTGGTACTTGCCGTCCCGGACGCAGCTGCCGAACGCGTCGCGGTCCAGCCCCACCCCGACCCCGATGTCGATCAGCTCGTCGTTGCTGAGGCCGGCCCCGCCCTCCGGGGGCTGCCGCTCGAACAGCGCCTTGCTGAACTCGGTGAACTTGCCGCCCTCGGCGGCGCAGCCGGAAGCGGCCGAGGACCGGGTCGAGTACTCGGTGCTGGAGTAACGGTTGAGGTAGGCCACCGGGTGATACACCACCCGCACCCTGCCGTCGGCGATCAACTGCTCGATGGTGGCACCGCTGGTCTGCTCGAACTGCTTACAGGCCGGGCAGAGGTAGTCCTCGTAGATGTCGATGGTCACCGGCCCGGATCCGACCACGACGCCGGTGCCTGCCTCGTTCGCGCCCGGCGGCGCGGTGAACTCGTCGGACTTCTGGCTCGACCAGACGCTCCAGCCGATCAGGCCGGCGATGACCAGCACCAGCACCGCGCTCAGGGAGATCCACAGGGTGCGCTTGCGGCGTCGCTCCTGGGCCATCTGCTCCCGGACCACCCGGGCCGCGTCTTTGCGTCCCTTGCGACTACTCATTGTCGTCCTCCACCGGTTCGCCCGCCAGCGCGCCGTCGGCAGAGACGGCGGTGCGGGGCCAGATCAGCAGGAACCCGGCCAGTGCCAGGAAGCCGATGTCCCGGAGAATTTCCGGGAGATAGCTGGGCGTCTCCCCGGCCGGCAGTTCGCCGCCCACCCCGAAGCAGCCGCAGTCGATGGCCAGCCCCCGCGACCAGGCCGAGGCGATGCCTGCGATGAAGACCAGCAGCAGGGCCGCGGAGACTCCGGCGGCCAGCCTGGTGGCCAGCCCGAGCAGCAGCAGCAGAGCCAACGCCAGCTCGACGAAGGGCAGCGCCGCACCGACCACCATCGCCACGTCGTACGGCAGCACCTGGTAGGCGTTCACCGCGCGACCGGAGCCAGCCAGGTCACCGACCTTCGACCAGCCGGCCCACAGCCAGACGACGGCCAGGCCGAGCCGGACGGCGAGACCGAGCCAGGGGCGCCAGGTGCGCAGATTGCTGTTCATCCGGCCAACGCCTCACCGACCGCGTCGACCAGTTCGGCCCGGGCTCGCGCCACCCGGGAGCGGATGGTGCCGACCGGCACCCCCTCCACCGCGGCGGCCTCGGCGTACGACAGGCCGAGCAGCTGGGTCAGCACGAATGCCCCGCGCCGTTCGGCGGCCAGCCGGCGGACCAGGTCGCTCGCGCCGAGCTGACCGGCCGGGTCGGGGTGCGGCACGTCGGTGTGCGCGTGCGCGGTGAGCCGTTGATCGAGTCGGCGCCGCCGTACCACGGTGCGCAGGTGGTCGGCGCAGGTTCGGCGGGCGATGCCGAGCAACCAGGTGCGCGCGCTGGACCGGCCGGCGAAGGCGGGCAGCGCGCGGAAGGCCCGTAGGTACGTCTCCTGGGTGAGATCGTCGGCGCTGTCCGGATCGACAAGCGCTGCGGCGAATCGCCACACCTCGGCCTGGGTGGCGCGCACGAACGCGGCCTGGGCCACCGGGTCGCCGTCCCGTGCGGCCAGCGCCCACCGGGTGGTCGGGTCGACGGTCGGGTCCGGCTCTGCCTGCTGCGCCGATCGGGCAGGTGACCGGGGTGGGCCGTCGGCGCGCTCCGCGCCGACGATGCCGCTGTCGGCGGTGGCGGGGATGTCGCGCGGGGCGGGGATCACGACAATCCAGGTTACGCGGCGGCACGGTGAGCAGCAGGGTCCTTCGGCCCTTCCATGGAATGCGCCACTCCGGGAACTTTGCCGGCCCGGTGACCGACTATCCGCGTATGACGTCCGGTCCGGTTTCCGCGCGCCCGCGCCCGCTCATGGGAAATCGGGATCAATCGATGGATGTGGCTCGCCTGGAACGGGTGTCGTCGGCGACCATGGGCGTCATGACTGCCGCCCATCGCCGCCGGTTCGCCCGGCTGGCCGCGACCGCCGGCCTGTTGGTCGCCGTCGTGGCGCTGCTGCTCGTCCCCGCCAGCCCGGCCGGTGCTCACGCCGTGCTGTCCAGCAGCAGCCCGGCTGCCTCGGCCGTGGTACCCGCCGCGCCGGCCGAGGTGGTGCTCACCTTCAGCGAGTCGGTACGCAAGGTGCCGGACCGGATCCGGGTGATCGCCCCGGACGGATCGCGCGCGGATCAGGGCGAGCCCACCTTCGCCGGCAGTGTGGTCAACATTCCCGTCGACACCGGTCGCGGTAACGGCACCTACCTGGTCACCTACCGGGTGATCTCCGCCGACAGCCATCCGGTCTCCGGCGCGTTCACCTACTCCGTCGGGGCACCCTCCGAGCCGCCGGTGGACAGCGGCGACGACGGCCAGGCGAACCCGGTGGTCGGCACCGCGGTCAAGGTCGCCAAGTTCGTCGGCTACGCCGGACTGCTGCTGGTGATCGGGCCGGCGCTGGTGCTCGCCCTGCTCTGGCCGCGCCGGCTGTCCCGACGCGGGCCGGCCCGGCTGGCCTGGACCGGCCTCGGGCTGGTGACGCTGGCCACGGTGGCGGCGGTCCTGCTCCAGGTGCCCTACACCAACGGCGGCGGACTGTTCGACATCACCGGCGAAGGGCTGAGCCTGGTGCTCGGCAGCGCCTTCGGCGCCGCTCACCTGGTCCGGCTCGGACTGCTGGCCGCGGTGGCGTTGCTGCTCCGGCCGTTGCTGGCCGGTCCGGTGGGCCGGACGGACCTGGTGATCCTCGGTGTGCTCGCCGTGGGCGCGCTGCTCACCTGGCCGATGGCCGGGCACCCGGCCGCCTCGCCCGCCCCGGCGGTGTCGGTGCTCGTGGACACGGTCCACCTGGGCGGCATGGCCGTCTGGCTGGGCGGGTTGGTGATGCTCGCCGTGTTCCTGCTGCCCCGGGCCGACGAGCGGGAACTGGGGGCGATCCTGCCGATCTGGTCACGCTGGGCGGCCCTGGCGGTCTCCGCGCTGCTGCTCGCCGGCACCGTCCAGGCGCTGATCGAGGTGGCCACCCCGGCGGCACTTGTGAACACCACGTACGGGCGACTGGTGCTGGCGAAGATCGGGCTCTTCGTGCTTGTCATCGCGGTGGCCGCCTACTCCCGTCACCTGGTACGCACCCGGGTCGCGGCCAGCCAACCGGCCCCGGTACGCCGGGCGATCTGGGCGGAGCTGACGATCACCGCGATCGTGCTCGGGGTGTCGGCCACCCTGGTCCAGACGACACCCGCCCGCAGCGTCTCCACGGACGTGTCCGCCGCCGACAGCGGGTACTTCAGCACCACGGCGACCAGCTCGCTCTACTCCATGCAGATCGAGGTGTCCCCGGCCCGCAGGGGCAACAACTCGGTGCACCTGTACGCGTACACGCTGGACAACCAGCCGCTGCCGGTCGTCGAGTGGCAGGTCACCGTGGCCCTGCCGGCGGCCGGGATCGAGCCGATCCAGGTGCCCCTGCTGCCGCTCACCGACAACCACGCCACCGGCGAGATCAGTCTGCCCGCGGCGGGCGAGTGGGAGTTGCGGGTCACCGCCCGTACCACCGAGATCGACCAGGCCACGGTGACCGCCACCGTGCCCGTCCGATAGAGAGGTTCCATCGATGCTCCGTCACCGGCGTTTCGCCGCCACCGCCGCCGCTCTGACGCTCGGCGCCGTCGCCACAGCCGTGTTCGGTTTCGTGGCGCCGGCCTCCGCGCACGTCACGGTCAATCCGCGTGAGGCGACCCAGGGCGGCTACGGCCGGCTCGCGTTCCGGGTACCGAACGAGAGCGACACCGCGTCGACCACCAAGCTGGAGATCTTCCTGCCGGAGAACGCGCCGCTCGGCTCGGTGTCGACCATGCCGGTGCCGGGCTGGACGGTGGCCGTGGAGAAGCGGCAGGTCGACCCGCCGGTGCAGGTGCACGGCAGCGAGATCACCGAGGTGGTCTCGAAGATCACCTGGACGGCCGGCGAGGGAGCCGCCATCACCCCCGGTACCTTCCAGGAGTTCCCGGTCTCCATGGGTCCGCTGCCTGAGATCGACCAGATGGTCTTCAAGGCGTTGCAGACCTACTCCGACGGTGCCGTGGTGCGCTGGATCGACGAGCCGCAGCCCGGTGGCGAGGAGCCGGCCGCCCCGGCCCCGGTGCTCACCCTCACCGCTGCCGGCGCCGACACGCCGACGACGGCACCGACCGACGCGCCCGCTGCGGCGTCGCCCGACGACAGCGACGACGAGGACGGCAACGGTGTGGCGGTGGGCCTCGGCGTCGCCGGGCTGATCGCCGGCCTCGGTGGGCTGGTGCTCGGTGGGTTGGCCTTCGCCCGTACCCGGCGTACCAGTGGCGGGGCCCCGGGCGACGAGGCGACCACTCCGACCTCCTGAGCGTCACCGCAGTGGCAGGCCCGCCGGGTGATCCCGGCGGGCCTGCCCGCTTTCGGCGTCCGTGCCGTGGATATCCGCTGATTGGCGGGTCGGCGTAGGTAAGGTCGGCCGGGTGTCTGGCTACAGAGGGGAACAGGGCGCATGCGTTTCGTGTGGACGCTTACCGGAATGCTGCTGCTGACCGTCGGCACCGCCGCGCTGATCGGTGCGGCCGCGCTCGGACTGCTGACCGGTCACGCCGGCCCCGACGGGGCGTTCACCGCCCGGTTCGAGACCGTGCAGACTCCGGGGCACGCGGTGGTGGTGACCGACCTCGACGCGCTGGTCCGGCAGGAGGTGCCGTTCGCCCGTGGCGGGCAGGCCCGGCTGCGGCTGGACGCGCGTACCCCCGACGGGCCGGCCTTCGTCGGCCTGGCCCCGGCCGAGGAGGCACAACGGTGGCTGGCCGGCGCGCCGCACGCCGCGGTGCTCCGGATGTCGCTGGCCCGGGGGCCGCTGCCGGTCCGGCTGGAACAGGTGACCCCGGTGGCGGGGACGCCGCCCACCGTCCCGGCCGCACCCGCCGCACAGACCTTCTGGGTACGCGCGGGCTACGGCGTACTCGAATGGGACCCCGGCGACCTGGCCGGGCAGCGGTTGAGTCTGGTGCTGATGCGACCCGACGGTGGGGCGGGGGTGACCCTCGACCTGAGTGCGGAACTGCGGGCCGGCTGGATCGCCCCGGCCACCTGGGGCTCACTCACCGGCGGGACGCTGCTGGTGATCCTCGCCGCGTTGGTGCTGCTGCGGCCGGTCCGCCCGCGCGAGGTGGTCATCGTGGTCGAGCCGGATCAGGTGCCGGTCCTCGCCGGACGACTCGGGATCAGCTCGCTCACCGGCCTGGGGGCGCCGGTGCCGCCCGGCCCCCGCAGGCTGCCCGAGCGTCAACTCGTCCCGGTCGCCGCCACGGTGCCGGCCACCACGAGCCGCCCCGCGATCGGCCCCGTCCCGCGTCCCGCCACTCTCGCCGAGCTTCCCACCCCCGCCACCCCCCATCGCCCCCTCCGCCCACCCGCCCCACCCAGCTGACCACGCCACCCCACCCCCACCCCCGCGTCTCGCCCGCTCACCTCGCCCGCGATCTTGCACTTCTGGTCCCGGCAAAGGGTGCAAAGGTGGCGTATTGGCGACCACAACGGCAAGATCGACGAGGTGGGGCGGGGCGGGGTGGGTGGGCGAGACGCGGGGGTGGGGTGGGTGGGGTGGGGGATTGGTGGGGGGAGGCGGGGGTGGGCGGCCCTCCGTGCTGCCGACGCGGAGGGCCGCCCTTCACCGGGGGATATCGGTGTCCGTGGGGTTTTGATAACCCTGGGACCAGATTACCGACGAATGGGGGTCTCGGGAAGAGTGTCCGACTTTGCGTGCTGTCGGCGCTGGACCCGGGTGCCGGGACGCACCGGCAGGACGACCAGCAGCACGAGGCAGAGCCACACGTACGCGTTGCGGAGCAGGAACTCCCACGGGCTGCCGGTCGGCGTCGGCGTGATTCCCCAGTCGTAGAAGGACACCACCCCGTACACGATGATCGAGGTGACTGCGACGGCGAGAATCAGCAGCCGGCGGCGTCGGCGTGCCCCCGCCACAGAGCGCGGATCGGTGCCCAACGCCGCGTCCGCCAGGATCACCACCGCCGGGATGAACCAGTAGATGTGGTGTGTCCAGGTGATCGGGCTGATCAGCGCCGCCACCAGTCCGGTGAGCGTCAGACCAGTCAGCGCGTCCCCGGCCTGCGACGCCCGCACCGCCCGCCACAGCCCGTACCCGCTGACCACCGCGACCAGCAGCAGCCAGAGCAGCCGGCTCGGCTCCTCCGGAGCGATGAGCCGGCTCAGCAGCCCGAACAGCGACTGGTTGCCGGTGTAGTCGGTGCGGCCGACCCGGTCGGTGGCCCACAGCTCGTGCGTCCAGAACCGCCACGAATCAGCCGGCGCGACCGCCGCGGCGAGCAGGGTCGCCCCGGCCGCGGTCGCCCCGGCCACCACCGCCGCCCGCCACCGCCGGGTGGCCAGCAGGTAGATCACGAAAATGGCCGGGAACAGCTTGAGCGCCGCCGCCAACCCGACGCCCACTCCGGCCCAGCGGCTGTCGCGGGGTACGGCGAACAGCAGGTCGGCCAGGATCAGCACCACCAGCAGCATGTTGATCTGCCCGAAGGTGATCGTCTCCCGGGTGCTCTCCACGCCGAGCACGAGCAGCACGCCGACCACGAGGGTGAACAGGTGGGGCAGGTGGTGGCGACGGATCACCGGGTCGAGCAGCCACTTCGTGGTGACCACCACGCCGAGCAGGGTCAGCCCGGTGAAGATCGCCACCGTGGCGCCCAACTTCAGCCAGGAGAACGGCAGCAGGACCAGAGCGGCGAACGGCGGATAGGTGAAGTACAACTCGCCCTGCACCCGGTCCGGCTGCACGTAGTCGTACAGCGGGTTGCCGGCGGCCCACCAGTCCATGGCCGCCATGTAGATCTTCAGGTCGAAGTAGTCGTGGGTGCGTCCCGGCAGGTAGAGGGCGGGAAGCGCCGCCGCCAACGCCAGCGCTCCCACGACCCGGCGGGCCGTACGGCTGCCCGGGTCGTCCAGGTCGACGCAGGGTGGTGTGGCGGGTTCGGCGGACACGGGGAAGACCTTAGCGGTCGGTGACCGTGGCGGCGCGGAGCCACGAGACTTGGCCTGCGCGTAGGCTGTCCCGGTGGCTGATCTTCTCGTTTGGATCGACTGTGAGATGACCGGGCTGGACCTCGGTGGCGACAAGCTGATCGAGGTCGCCGCGCTGGTCACCGATCCCGACCTCAACGTGCTCGGTGACGGCGTCGACGTGGTGATTCACGCTGACGACGCCGCGCTGGACGCGATGCCCGAGATCGTCCGGACGATGCACGGCAAGTCGGGGCTTACCGACGAGGTACGCCGCTCCGCCGTCACCCTGGCCGAGGCGGAGGACCGGGTGCTCGACTATGTCACCCGCCACGTCAAGGATCCGCGCACCGCCCCGCTCTGCGGCAACTCGATCGCCACCGACCGTGGCTTCATCGCCCGGGACATGCCCCGCCTCGACGCCCACCTGCACTACCGCATGATCGACGTTTCCTCGATCAAGGAACTGTGCCGCCGCTGGTACCCCCGCGTGTACTTCGGTCAGCCGCAGAAGGGTCTGGCGCACCGGGCCCTGGCCGACATCCGGGAGAGCATCCGGGAGTTGGAGTACTACCGGCGCACCATTTTCGTGCCCCTGCCCGGGCCCGACGTGGAGAGCGCCAAGGCGATCGCCGGCGAACTCTGACCGCCCCCAGGCTGCCGCGGCTTGCCTGTCGCGGCCCGGCGGCAACCCGCTGGACGTGGTCGGCCGTGGTGGGGGTATGATTTCACCGCACCCGCCCCGGGCAATCGACCGGGCGCGGCGGCATGGTGGCTGTAGCTCAGTTGGCAGAGCACCGGGTTGTGGTCCCGGTTGTCGTGGGTTCAATTCCCATCAGTCACCCCAGCGGTCAGGCCCCCTCCACGGAGGGGGCCTGACACGTCATAGGGAACGGGTAGGGGAAGTCAGTTCATGTGCCCTGTCTGCGTACCCCTCGGCGTAGGTCTGCTCGACGACAACCCCGACCACCTGGCGGCGGGCGAGGCGGTGCGGCAGCTGGGGATGGAGTACCCGGTGCGGTGGCCGGACCGCCGCTGGTGGGATCCGGCCGGCCTACTGGTCGGACAGCTGGCTGTCACAGGTCGATGAGGTGTGGGATTCACCGACGGACGGGACGATCAGGGTGCGGGTGCGTAACGCCTGCCGGGTCTACAACGCGTGGCATCCGCCGCACTCGTTCGCGATCGGCTACCACTCGGTCCGCAGCATCTTTGTCAAGATCGATGGGGTGGGTCGAATCCGCGGCCCAAGACGATGATCCACCGGTAGTAGGAGCGTCACGCCGCGACGCCAGCAGCAGCGGAACACCCACGACCGGCACCAGCCACATCGCAATGTAGAGCCGATCACCCTGACCTGTCACCGGGTGGGCGACCTGCGTGGCCAACCCAGTGCCGGCGACAGCCAACGTCACCCACGCCAAAGCACGGTCGCGGCGCATCAGCGCCCACGCGCCCAGGGCCAGACCAGCGAGCAGCCACGGTGCCCGCAGCTCCTGCTGCAACCACTGCGGCCAAAAGTTGACATTCAGGTCGACCAGTCGACGCCACGGGTCGGCGACGTCGGGCCGGGTGAAGTGGTCGGTGAACTTGTCCTGCAACGTCTCCCCGGCACCTGCCAGGTTGAGCACCTTGGCGGTCACGGCGATACCCGTCGCCGCGGCGGCACCCACACCGGCGAGGAGGAACGTGCCGGCGTGCCGGTGCTGCCGGCTGGTCGCGGCGGCAAGGAGAGCGGCAGCGGTCAGCCCCGCCGCGACCAGAAGGAACGTGGAGTGGCGCATCGTGGCCCCTACCGCGACCGCGCCGACAAGCAGCACCGTGCCGGCCATGATACGGCGGCGCGTCAGCCACCACGCGCCAAGTAGCGCGGCAACGGTGAGCGCCATGACCGGCCCTTCGGTGAGCGGGTAGGAGCCCCACCAGCCGATCGGTGACCCGTAGTAGGCCACCTGCCCGGCTACCGCCAGGTGCACCGGCGCGCCGAGCTCGCGTAGCAGCCTGGCGACGATCAGCCCGCCGATGGCGGTGCACAGCACGGAGGTCACGGACAGGCCGGCGTTGACGCCGAGGACTGCGACGAGCGGGGCGGCCAGGATCGGATAGCCGGGCCGGTCGCCGAAGATCGCTTCGTAGCGGGGCTTGTTCGGTGTCAGGCCGTCGGGGTACTTGGCGATGCAGTCACGGACGCGCTGGGCCATGCGGGGCGGTTTGTCGATGGTGAGCGGGTTGACGGCTGCCCGCCGGGCGTCCGACCGGGCCTGGTCGCGGCAGTAGGCCGCGAGGGCGGCCTGTTGCGCGTCGGCGGGTGTCTCGCCGAGCAGCTCAAGAGTGGCGCTCGCGTAGCGGTAGGCGTCGTTGGCGGGTCCGACGGCGGGGCGAAGAGCCACCACCCAGAGCCCCACCCAGGCGAGCGCCACGAGTAGCGGTAGCCAGCGCCTCAATGCAGTGCTCCCTTGCGTTGTCGTCCCCTGTCCGGGTGCGGGTCAGGAGTGTATCGCCGCTCACCATCAGTCGATCAAGGAGATGGCCCCGAGGCGCGTTCGCCCGCCAGCCTGCTCGCGGTTCGCTTCTTGCTGCTGGAGCACCTCAACCCGGACCGGGCCGCCCGTGACGAGGAGCCGGACGCCAACGAGGTCAGCATCGGGTCGCTGATCTTCGGTACGCCGAAGAAGGCCCGGGGGTGCCGTACCGTCACGTTCACGCCGAAGGTCGCCGAGGCGCTCAGCGCACTGGTCGTCGGCAAGAGCCGCGATGAATTCGTCTTCGCCACCCCAACGGCGAGCCGGTGCGTGCCAGGAACTTCCGCCGGGGCTGGCTCACGTCAGTGGAGGCGGCCGGGCTGTCCGGGCTGCGTATCCACGATTTGCGGCACACCCAGGCGGCGGCTGATCTCGCCGAACGTGCCGCTGTCGGCGATCTCCCGGCGGCTGGGCCACGGGAGCGTTGCGGTCCCCTGCGGGGAGCAGCCACCCCGGCTGCCGCATGTCGCGGTATGCCTGCCAGCGGAGGCCGCAGGTTGCGGCGTGTCGCGGTACGCCTGCCGGCGGAGGCCCCAGGTTGCGGCACGTCGTGGCGCCGGTGCCGGCGTGGGGTCAGGCGGTGGGTGCTTCGCTTGACGAGACGTCCGGGTCGGTCTCGTCGTTGGCGGCCGGCTCGTACGGCAGGGCGCTGCCCTTGACGTACTCCTCCCAGCTGACGTTCCAGTCTGTCCAGCCGTTGCCGATCTGGAGCTTGCGTTCGGTGCCCTTGACGACGATCGGGTCACCGACCCGCGTGTTGTTGAACAGCCAGGCGCCGTTGGCCATCGAGACGTTCACGCAGCCGTGCGAGACGTTCGTCGTGCCCTGCTGCCCCTCCGACCACGGTGCCGCGTGGATGAACTCGCCGCCCCAGGTGAGCCGCTGCGCGTAATCGATCTTCGTCCGGTACCCGTCCTCGGGGCCCAGCTCGTCGTACGTGTCGAAGACCGTCTTGCGCAGCTTCTCCATCACTACCATCGTGCCGCTGGAGGACGGGGTGCTCTTCTTTCCGAGGCTCACCGGGATCGTCTTGATCTTCTCGCCGTTCTTGGTGACGATCATCCGCTTGGTCCGGTTGTCCACCGTCATCAGCAGCTTCGGGCCGATGGCGATGTCGACGGTCAGGTCGGCCCGGCCGTACCAACCGTCGCCAAGCGGCAGCCCGCCGGCCTGGACCCGGTACGACACCTTGCTGCCGGCCTGCCAGAACTCCTTTGGCCGGTAGCGGACCTCGGTGGGGCTGACCCAGTGCCAGATGCCCTCCTGGGCCGGCTCCGAGGTCACCGTCATCCGGCGCTGCAGGTCGGCGCGGTACTGCTCCGGGATGTCCCGACCGAACTTCACGATCAGCGGCATAGCCACCCCGACCGTCTGGTCGTCGCCGAGGAAACTGCTGACGCGTACCTGCTTCTCCGGCTCCTCCATCACGGTGAAGGCGCTGGTCGCGGTCACCGGCAGGCCATCGTCGCCGGTCGCGGTGACGGTGGCGGTGTACGCGGCGCCGTAGGTCAACGCCTTCGACGGCAGCCAACTGCGGCCGTCGGCGGCCAGGTCGCCCTCGACCGCCTCGCCCTCGGCGTCGGTCAGCTCGACCGTGACGTCCTCGGCCTGCTCGGCGGCGAAGGCGATCGCCGCCGACGCCGGCACGTCCTTCGCGTCCGCGGCCGGCTCGCTGATGCTCACCGACGCCTTCGCGGCCGGCTGTTCGGCGCCGTCCTGCCAGCCCGGCCCCTTGTCGCCACCCTTACCGCCGGTGCAGGCGGAGGTCAGTGCCAACGTCACGGCGAGCAAGCCCGCGGCGAGCACCCCCCGCCGTCGGTTGCGCTGGTCCCGAACTCGCATGGTGTCCTCACAGTCGTGGTCCGCTGCCCGTTCCCATTACTGACGCACCAGTTCACGTACCCGTTGCGACAAGTGAACCGAAACACGTGGAAGCGGGATGTCCGGATAGTGACATATTTCGTCCGGTCATACGGCCGGACCGGCGCCACCGTCCGGAACTGGCAGCGCACTGCCCTTGACGAACTCCGACCAGCTCAGGTTCCACGCGGTCCAACCATTGCCCGCCGCCAGCTTGCGTTCGGTGCCGGTGATGGTGATCGGATCGCCGATCTTCGTACGTTGGAAGAGCCAGCGGGCGTTCGCCATCGAGACGTTCACGCAGCCGTGGGAGACATTCTGTCGTCCCTGGACGTGCTCCGACCAGGGGGCCGCGTGGATGTACTCGCCGCCCCAGGTGATCCGCTGGGCGAACTCGATGTCCGTGACGTACCGGTTCTCCGGATCCGGGTCGTCCATCGTGTCGAAGACTGTCGCTTCCTTCTTCTCCATCACCACAAGCGTGCCGCTGGACGAGGGGGTCTTCTTCTTGCCCAGGCTGACCGGCAGCGTCTTGATCAGCTGCCCGTCCTCGTACACCCGCATCCGCTTGTCGGAGTTGGTCACCTTCATCTCGAAGGCCGAGCCGATCTTCGCGGTGGCGTTGCGGTCGACGTTGCCGAACCGACCGTTGCTCAGCGGAATGCCGGCCAGGGCGATGCGTACGGTCAGCTTGGTGCCGGCCTTCCAGTACTCCGGCGCGCGGTAGTACGCCTGCGTGCCGTTGTCCACCCAGTGCCAGGCGCCCGGCTGCGGCGGATCGGTCTGCACGAACATCCGCTTCTGCACCTTGGCCCGGTCCTTCTTCGGGATGCCCGGGTGGAACTCCGCCACCACCGGCATGGCCACCCCGTACGTCCGGTCGTCGAACAGGTACAGCCCCGAGGTGATCATCGAGCCGGGCTTGGCCATCGTGGTGAACGTGCTGGTGCCCTCGCTCACCGCGCCGTCCGGCCCCTTTGCGGAGACCGTGGCGGTGTAGCGGGTCGACCACTTCAACGGCGCCGACGGCACCCACGAAGACCCGTCCGTACGCAGCTTGCCCTTGACCTGCTTGCCGTCCTCGGTCTTGAGGGTGACCTGCGACACCTCGCCGCCGTCCGGCAGCTTCGCGCCGATCTCCACGCTTACCGGCCGGTTCTTCGCCCCGTCGGCCGGGCTCACCGTCAGCGGCGGACCACTCGGCACCTCCGGCGCCCCCGGCGTCCCCGGGGCCTCCGTGCCGGTCGCCCCGGGTGTCTGACCGGGTACGAACTCGGCCGCCGCGCGTTCCTTGCCGCAGCCCGACAATGCCAGCGACGCCACCAGCCCCAAGGCACCCAACAACGCCCCGGCCCGCGCGAACCTGCCCATCCCCACCCCTGTCCTAGCGCACCTGGCGGACATCGTGCCGTATCGCTGCCGCCCGGCATCACCCCGGTCCCACACTTTGCAAAGGTTTCTCGTTAAATGTCCGAAAAGCTCGACCGAAGGGAGGACCCCGGGATCTGATTGGAACCCGCTTCAGAGTGCGTGCTAGTGTTTCCCCCGTTGTCAGCGAGCGCCGCTAGCTCAACTGGCAGAGCAGCGGA